>NZ_PDBT02000020.1:0-38051 GCF_002551535.2 Neisseria sp. N95_16 | reverse complement strand
CTGTTGTGCTTTTCGGTAACAGTAGGTTCCGTTGACGGAATGCCGTCTGATTTCCCGACTGACGGTGGCGGGATGACAACCGATGTTCTGTGCGATTTGGTTTAGGGGTAGGTTGCGGTAATGTCTGGAAATGTAGTATCTTTGGTGTGAGGTCAGTTGTGTGTAGGTCATATTGCAATCTTTCTTGTCAGAAAAGGCAGTATACTACCGCATACTGGCCTTTTCTGTTATTGGAAATTGCACTTGTTAGGCGAATGTAAGGCCGTCTGAAATTCAGACGGCCTTTATTGATTGGTTCACACCAACCTAAAATTAAAACTTCACACCTTTATGCAAGGCCACAATGCCCGCGCTCATGTTGTGGTAATCCACGCTATCGAAGCCGGCTTCCAGCATCATTTGCTTCAGCGTTTCTTGATCAGGGTGCATGCGGATGGATTCGGCTAAGTATTGGTAGCTGTCAGCATCTTTGGCAATCAGCTTGCCCATCACCGGCAGCAATTTAAACGAATATAAATCGTATGCGCCGGATAATGGCTTGTAAACTTTAGAAAATTCCAATACCAGCAGCGTGCCGCCCGGTTTCAATACACGGTACATTTCTTTCAATGCGGCATCTTTGTGTGTCATGTTGCGCAAACCAAACGCCACCGAAACTAAGTTGAAATAGTTATCCGGAAACGGCAATTTTTCCGCATCGGCCAGCGATACCGGCAAAATCAAACCTTCGTTGAGCAAACGGTCGCGACCAACGGTGAGCATTGATGAATTGATGTCGGTCAGCCACACTTCGCCTTCTTTACCCACGCGTTTTGCCCAACCGCGCGACAAGTCGCCTGTACCACCGGCGATGTCCAACACTTTATCGCCTTTTTTCAAACGCGCGGTATTGATGGTGAAATGCTTCCACACACGGTGCAAACCGCCCGACATCACGTCATTCATGATGTCGTAGTTTTTCGCTACCGAGTGGAACACTTCGGCAACTTTGCCGGCTTTTTCATCTTCATCGACGGTTGAAAAACCGAAGTGGGTTTTGTGGTCGCTCATAATCTGCTTTCTTCAATGGAATAGGTTGTGTCTCTGCTTAATGGCTGCAACCGCAGCTGCCGCCGCCACAAGAATGACCGGCTTTGGCTTGCGCCGCCAAATCTTCAGCTGTCGGAATGCGTGATGCGCCGGCCAATTCAATGCGGCGCAAGTAATCGGCCCACATTTCATCATATTGGTAGGCCAATTTGTGTAAATACGGCCAATCATACAAACCACTGTCGTGGCCGTCTGAAAAAGTGATTTTCAGTGCATACTGGCCGACCGGCTCCAAGCCCATAATGGTGACATCGGCTTTGCCTGTTTGTAAAACTTCCTGCCCCGGCGCATGGCCGCGCACTTCAGCGCTGGGTGAATACACGCGCAAAAATTCGGCCGGCAGGCTTTTGTGTTCGCCATTGTAAACCAAAGTCAGGGCGACGCGGCCGTTTTGCAGGCGGATTTCTTCGGGGATTTGGTGTTCGCTCATTTGATTACTTTCGTACTGTTTTTACGCAGCATAGCCACTCTGATGGAAAAAATGCCGCCCAAAACAGCAAACAGCACCAGCGCATACAACGAAACGCGCATGGCCATAATTTGATGATTCATGCTCAAGCCCAAAGGCGCAACCATTAACACGACAAACACCAAAAACGTCAACATCATCAACGCAATACACACAAACGCATAACGCGTGTTGGCTTGAATTTTCGGATTAGTCATCATGGCAGCCGATGGGATGAAAACGGTATTTTAACAGCTTTCCGGTTAAATTTCGATAATCCTTAAACGGCTTGGCAACAATTGTTTAGGCCGTCTGAATGGCTTTCAGACGGCCTACTCATTTAAGAAGCAAGATAAAGTGCCAACGCTTTTTCCTTCTCGCCTTCAAACATCAGCCGCACATCGCCACCTGCCACACCCGTCACACGTACCAACACACCGCCGATTTGCCGTTCCAACACTTCCAATTTCGCTCCGCCGCGCTGCTGATAGACCAATTGCGGGCAGGTTTTTAAGCACCACCGATTGCGCCAATGGATAAAATATTTCTCGCCCGACTGCAGCGAGAGTTTCTCACCGCCTTCGACAATAAAATACGGATAATCCGGTTTTTTGGTGCGGAATGTCCATTCAGCGCGCTCCGGTTTACCCTTGCGCTCAAACTCAAACACCGCCCGATACAGCGTGTCGTATTCCAAAGGCCGAACGGGAAACAGCGCAAATTGCCGCGCGCTAAATTGCCGGTTCGGGTCGTTGTGTTGGGTTAACACGCGTTTGTGGGTGATTTCCTGCTCGCCTTGATACAATTTAAACGAGCGCATTTCCACGCGCCCTGCTTGCTCGGAAAAAGCAATGCTCACCGGATTGCCGGTAAACTCATGCCCCGGCATCGGATCCGGCCGTTCGCCTTGAAAATCGGGCATGGCAAAATGCCCCATCGGGTAAACAGTGTATAAAAGCTCGCGGCGGTTTTGCACTTCATCGGCATACACCACCGCGCCGTTGTGACACGACTGCTTGTAGTAATGGCGATTTGGCTCAGCTTTCAGACGGCCTAAACCACACAATCGGTTAAACCCTTTATGCCCTTGATTCACCACCAAAGCAGTATGATTGCGGCCGCTTTCATAGGCCACGCCGGCTTCGTTAATGCTTTGCTCCAACAAAGAAAAGCGGTGATAAATTGCCGTCATCAAACCGTCAAGCTGCTGATGCACAGCAAATTCAGCCGCCCTATCCGCATCCTGAAAACGACTGCTGGTGCTGACATTCTCATGCACACCATCATAAAGATAACCCACCCGCCTTGCCCGTTCAGACGGCCTGTTGCCGGTAAAATAACGGCTGGCGCGATTGTGTTCATCATGACCGTCATCGGGATTTTCAGTCAGATACAGCGCATGATTGCGGGCAGATTGCTCCAATATCGTCGAATGCGCCAAGGACTGCAAACCGGCCGTTTCGCGCAAGAAGTTCAAATAGCTCAAGCCGTCCAAGCCTGCTACCGCCGCACGATCCTGCGGCGCACTCGCCTGCAGCAACTGCTCCGGTGCGATTTTGGGCGATTGCTGGTATTGAAAAAAGGCGAACACAGCGGCAAACAGGCTGAGCCAAAGAATAAGGGATTTCATGGTTGCGTTTCAGACGGCCTTGATTAAGCCATTCAGCATAATTGTTTGGATAACGGCATTCTACCAAAGATAAAACCAAGGCCGTCTGAAAATACTATTTTTTCAGACGGCCTTAATACTCAATCAATTCACCTTTTCGGCTGCACTTGGAATGTATCCGGATGTTTCTTCAAATATTCGGTCGCCACAAAACCGCCGCCTATCAAAATCAATAAGATGACGGCTAAGGCAATCATGGCGATAACGAATTTATCCATCACATTCTTTCGTCAGGCCGTCTGAAACATGATATTTCAATATTTCAGACAGCCTGTTACTGCCGATTAGCGTTCGATCTGCGATACGTCGCGCACGGCACCTTTGTCGGCGGAAGTCGCCATCAGGCCATATGCGCGCAGGGCTTGGGAAACGTAGCGGTCGCGGTTGACCGGCTTCCAAGCTTGGCTGCCGCGTGCTTCCATCTCGGCACGGCGTTGTGCCAATTCTTCATCGGAAATCATCAGGTTGATGCTGCGGTTTGGAATATCGATTTCGATGGTATCGCCTTCGTTCACCAAACCGATGGCGCCCCCTTCTGCCGCTTCCGGTGAAGCGTGGCCGATGCTCAACCCTGAAGTACCGCCGGAGAAGCGACCGTCGGTCAGCAAGGCGCAGGCTTTGCCCAAACCTTTTGATTTCAAATAAGAAGTCGGATACAGCATTTCCTGCATACCCGGGCCGCCTTTTGGGCCTTCGTAGCGGATGATGACGATGTCGCCGGCCACGATTTCGTTAGCCAAAATGCCTTCTACGGCAGCATCTTGGCTTTCAAACACGCGTGCGCGGCCGGTGAATTTCAGAATGCTGTCGTCCACACCGGCGGTTTTCACCACGCAACCGCGCTCGGCGATGTTGCCGAACAATACGGCCAAGCCGCCGTCTTGCGAATAAGCGTGTTCGACGCTGCGGATACAGCCTTTTTCACGGTCGAGATCGAGCGTTTTCCACATGCGGTTTTGCGAGAAGGCTTGCGTGGTGCGCACGCCGCCCGGTGCGGCTTTGAAGCGTTCGATGGCTTCGGTGTTTTCCGGATTGGTAACGTCCCATTTGGCAATGGCTTCTTTCAAAGTCGGCGCGTGAATGGTTGGAATATCGGTATGCAGTTTGCCCGCTTTTTCCAGCTCTTTCAAAATACCGAAAATGCCGCCCGCACGATGCACATCTTCCATGTAGTAATCGTGATTGTTCGGCGCGGTTTTGCAGATACACGGCACCACGCGGCTCAAGCGGTCGATGTCGGCCATTTTGAAATCGACACCGGCTTCATTGGCCACGGCCAGCAAGTGCAAAATGGTGTTGGTCGAGCCGCCCATGGCGATGTCCATGGTCATGGCGTTTTCAAAAGCGGCTTTGGTGGCGATGCTGCGCGGCAATACCGATTCATCGTCTTGTTCGTAGTAGCGGCGGGTAATCTCGACAATCAGACGGCCTGCTTCCAAGAACAAATCTTTGCGGCCGGCATGGGTAGCCAAGTAAGAGCCGTTGCCCGGCAGCGACAAGCCCAAGGCTTCGGTCAGGCAGTTCATTGAGTTGGCGGTAAACATGCCGGAACACGAACCGCAAGTCGGACACGCGTTTTGCTCGACTTCCTGAATCTGCACATCGGAAACATTGTCGTCCGCCGCTTCAATCATGGCGTCAATCAAGTCCAAACGACGCTCGTCGGCAATATTAATCGCACCAATCACTTTACCCGCTTCCATCGGACCGCCGGATACGAAAATAGTCGGAATGTTCAAACGCATGGCCGCCATCAACATGCCCGGGGTGATTTTGTCGCAGTTGGAAATACACACCAGCGCATCGGCGCAGTGGGCATTAACCATGTATTCAATCGAATCGGCAATCAAATCGCGGCTTGGCAGGCTGTATAACATGCCGCTGTGCCCCATGGCGATACCGTCATCCACCGCGATGGTGTTGAATTCTTTGGCAATCGCACCGGCTTTTTCGATTTCGCGCGCCACCAATTGACCCATATTGTGTAAGTGAACGTGACCCGGCACGAATTGGGTAAACGAGTTGGCAATGGCAATAATCGGTTTGCCAAAATCGGCGTCAGCCACACCGGTGGCACGCCACAATGCGCGCGCACCGGCCATATTGCGGCCGTGGGTAGAGGTTTTGGAGCGGTAGTCCGGCATGTTGTGTTCCTTTGTTTATGGTGGCGTATTTAAAGGCCGTCTGAAAAATGGGGAAATTGTTAACAAAAATAAAGTCGTTATTTTATACCAATCAGGCGCAAATCAGTATCTTAATTTGTCGTTTTCTAATATGAAATAAAGATGAGTTTGCTATACCTGTATTTACTTTTCATTTATTGAGGTTTGAGGCTGTCTGAAATTAATAGGGCTTTCAGACGGCCTCAACATTATGCCAATTCATTCAACCAATCTCGCGGCGTTAAAAACCCGTTTAAACGCGCTTCATCGCTGCCTGCTTCCGGTTGATATTGGTATTCAAAGCGCACCAGCGGCGGCATCGACATCAAAATGCTTTCGGTGCGGCCGCCGCTTTGCAGACCGAAGAGCGTACCTCTGTCCCACACCAGATTGAATTCGACATAGCGGCCGCGGCGGTAAAGTTGGAAATTGCGTTCGCGTTCGCCATATGCGGTGTTTTTGCGTTTGGCAACAATCGGTTGATAAGCTTGCACATAACCTTCGCCGACAGCTTGGATAAAGTTCAGGCAGGTGTCGAAATCCCAGCGGTTTAAGTCGTCAAAAAACAGGCCGCCTACACCGCGGGTTTCGCCTCGGTGCTTGAGATAGAAATAGTCGTCACACCATTTTTTGTATTCAGGATAAACTTCCGCGCCAAATGGGCGGCACAGATTTTCCGCCACGCGGTGCCAATGCAAAATATCTTCTTCAAACGGGTAAAACGGCGTCAGGTCGAAGCCGCCACCAAACCACCACACCGGTGCTTGGTTTTCAGGATAAGCAATGAAAAAACGCACATTGGCATGACTGGTTGGCACATACGGATTTTTCGGATGAATCACCAGCGACACACCCATGGCTTCAAATGCGGCACCGGCCAATTCGGGGCGGTGCGCAGTAGCCGATGCAGGCATTTTTTCGCCTTTAACATGGGAAAAATTCACGCCTGCCTGCTCGAACACCGCGCCGTTTTTCAACACGCGTGATTCGCCTTTGCCGAGTTTGCTCGTCCATTCATCGCGCACAAACACCGCGCCGCCGTCTTCGGCTTCCAATGCGGCGCAGATGTGGTTTTGCAAATTTTTCAATACGGTTAACACGGCTTCTGTGTGCATGATGTTTCCTTATTTTGATTGGGTTGAGGCCGTCTGAATATTTTCAGACGGCCTTAATGATGACTTAACAAATATTGCTTTTCAGACGGCATCAATTGATGAAAAAGGTATGCGCGCCCAAGTAATTTTTGGCGTAAAACGGCTTGGTCAGTTTTTCGGTTTGAATGGTTTTACCGCTGCTTGGTGCGTGAATAAATTCGCCGTTGCCAATGTAGATGCCGACATGCGAATACTTGGTGCGCTTACTGGTGTTGAAAAACACCAAATCGCCCGGCTTCAATTGGCTGTCGGGGATTTTACGCGAAGCGGCGGCCATATCGCGGGCGGTGCGCGGCAGATTTACGCCGAGTGCGTTTTTGTAGATGTATTGAATCATGCCGCTGCAATCGAAGCCGGTAGCGGTGGTACTGCCGCCCCATTTGTAAGGCGTGCCGACCAAGCCCATGCTTTGAATCATGATTTCTTGCGAACCATGTGCGCGGTCGATATGGCTGATGCGCACAGGCTGGATTTTGCGCGTCGGTGCCTGCTTGGCAGTTTTCACCGTTTTCTTCGGCTTTTTGGCGGTGGTGCCACACGAAGCCAACAGCGTTGCGCTTGCAGCTAAAAACAAAGCTTTCCAAATCGATTTCATCGCTTTTCCTTTCGCTTTTCAGACGGCCTTACAGCAAACTTTCAATCGGCAGGAACGACAATATGCGCGCGGTCACACGTTTCCAAAAACCTGCTTCCGGCTCTTTGCCGTAGGTTTTGCCGTCTTCGGGATTATACCAATGCAGCTTGTGGAATTTGTTCATGGTCACTTTATAGGCGTATTTCGGCGTGGTTTCCACCAAGCTGCGCTGCATCATGCCGGCCACTTCAGGGCTTTCAATAACCACGCCCATTTCGGTATTCAGGCGTGCCGAACGCGGGTCGAGATTGAATGAGCCGATAAACACCCGCTTGGCATCGACGATAAAGGTTTTGGCATGCAAACTGGTGGCCGAGCTACCGGTCAAGCCGCGGTCTTTGGTTTTCGGCACGGCATGGTTGGGCTGCAATTCATAAAGATGCACGCCGGCTTTGAGCAAGGGCTTGCGGTATTTCACATAGCCCGAATGCACCGCCGCCACATCGGTTGCCTGCAATGAATTGGTCAGCACGTTCACATCAATGCCTTCTTTGGCCATCTGCGACAAGGCTTCTGTACCGCTTTTGGTCGGCACAAAATACGGCGACACCAAATAAATGCTTTCTTGCGGCTTTTGCAATGCGGCAAATAAGCGCTGGCTAATCGGCTGCTTGGAGCGGTCGCGGTTTAAGCCTTTGGCCGGATCGTCGCTAATCAGGCGGGTATGCACGTTAAACCACTCAATATTGTTTTCTTGCATGGATTTAAACAAGCCCGAATTTTCGACTTCTTTGCGGTATTTGGCTAAAACTTCATTGCTGTCTGAGCGGTCGCATTCCAGCTCTTGGTAGCCTTTTTCTATGCTGCCTTTTTTAATCACACTGGTGGCATTATAGGAAGAATTGCTCGCCCAATAGCGGTCGAAATCTTCGGACACATCCGTCACCACCGGTCCGGTCGCCAAAATATCCAAATCGGCAAACACGGTGTCTTCGCCGACTTGGAAATATTCGTCACCGATGTTGCGTCCGCCGAGAATGGTGGCGCGGTTGTCGGCCGTCAGCGATTTATTGTGCATGCGGCGGTTGAGTCGCGGAAAGTCGGTGAGATAACTTAACGCACGCCATTTGCGCGATACAAACGGATTAAACAAGCGGATTTCGATATTCGGGTGGCTGTCGAGCGCCAGTAAAACATTGTCTAAACCGTTGGTGTTGTTGTCATCCAAAAGCATGCGCACGCGTACACCGCGCTCGGCAGCACGGTGCACCAGATTAAACAGCAAGCGACCGGAAATATCGTTGTGCCAAATATAATATTGCAAATCCAAGCTGACATCGGCCGCTTCAATCAAAGCCGCGCGCGCGACAAAGGCTTCATGCGCATCGTTTAACAAATAGATGCCTGAAGTCGCCGGATCATCATCAATCTCGCCTTGTTGCGACGGTTTTAAAATCGCTTCCAAGCGCGGTGCAGAATCCACTTCGATATATTGGCTTTCTGTCCGCTCATCTAAAGGTGGCAAAGCGGCGCAGCCGACAAGAAACGCTGGTAACATGAATGTTAATAAGGTTGTCTTCATTGAGATAATGGTTTTCAGACGGCCTCATGAAAATACAATACACCAGTGCAGGTTTATTCCTTGCATGCCGTCTGAAAAAATGAATTTAAATTGTTGCTTTGCGCATTTTACCTGATTTTTATTGCGAGTTTGAGACCTTTGCAAAACTCCAGATTTGAGCACAGTTCAAAGTTATAGCAGCACAGAAAGCACAGGCATATCACAAAGATAGGCAAGCTTTCGAGCAGCGCATAACGAAGAAATGTGCCAAAGATGGAGATTTTGCAAAGGTCTCAGCCTGTAAGATTTTGGCCATCAGTAACATGTAAGCGGCTAAAAATCAGGCTGGATATCAAAGTAATCATGCCAACGCCAATAAAAGTAAGCTGGAACGCAATATGTAAATCCGTTTGCGCGAAACTGCTGCCACGCCAAAGCTGAAGCATCAGTGCGCCCAAGGCAATGCCCAACGCAATCGCCAATTGCTGATTCACCGCCATCAGGCTGTTGCCGCTGCCGGTTTGATAGCCGCGTAAATCCGCCAGCGTGAGCGTGTTCATCGATGAAAACTGAATAGAATTGCAAGTACCCATCAGCAGCAACAAAATCACCCACACCACCAACGGCGCTTCTGCACCCGGTATCGCCAACAGCATAATCAACACACCCAAAATGCGCGTGTTCCAAATCAATACATTACGATAACCAAATCGCGCCATAATCGGCTTAATGGCAGGCTTCACCAGCAACGAAGCCAACGCAATCGGCGCCACCAGCCAACCCGACAGGCTCGCGCTATACCCAAAGGCCACCTGAAACAATAAAGGCAGCAAAAACGGTATCGAGCTAATCCCCAAGCGGCTGAGCAAATTACCGGTTAAGCCTAAGCGGAACGTGCGCACTTTAAACAAATGGCCGGCATAAATCGGATTGGGCGTGGTTTTCGCATGACGGTAATACAGCCACATCAACACCGCGCCCGTTGCTGCCAGCAGCAATGAAAAGGGAGCAGCATTGGTATGAGACACAATTTCCACAGATAAGGTTAGCGCACACGCCGCCGCGGCAAACATCAAAAACCCGCTCAAATCCAAGGCCGTTTTCTCACCTTTAACATCAGGCATAATTTTCCAGCCAACGATTAAGCCCATCAAACCAATCGGCAGATTCAGCAAAAAAATCCAATGCCAAGACGCATATTCCACCAAATAACCGCCTACCAACGGTCCCAACACCGGCCCGATTAAAGCCGGCATCACCGCGTAGTTAAACGCATTGAGTAACTGCGACTTTTCATACACACGCAAAATGGTCAAACGCGGCACCGGTACCAACATTGAGCCGCCAATCCCTTGCACCGCCCTAGCCAACACCAACATCGGCAAATTGGGCGCAGCAGCACACAATAGCGAACCCAGCATAAAAATCGAAATAGAAGCGAGAAATACTTTTTTCGTGCCCAAGCGGTCAACCAAATAGCCGCTTAAAGGAATCAAGAGCGCCACAGTTAAGGTATAAACAATCACCGCCATTTGCATATTCAGCGGTGATTCGTGCAAATCTTCGGCAATTTTGGGTAACGCGGTATTTAAAATAGTGGCATCCAGCATCTGCATGAAAATGGCAATAGCCATCAACAGCGGCAGCCAGCGGGAAGGTTTCGCAGCTTGGGTCATCATGATTCGGCTTAATTAATGTTTCTTTTCATCAATATCGGGCATTGTACCTGAATTTAAAGGCCACCAAGGCTTTAAGGCCGTCTGAAAAAACTTTGCGTTCAGATAGATTCAGACTGCCTGAGACTTTTTATCACAATATGCCGTCTGAAAATTATTTTTCATTCCTATATAAACAAATTATAACTTAAATTTAATGAGAATGATTACCAAAATATAAAATATCAGAAGGCATAAGCCCTTTAGCTTTCAACCATCTATCGGTAAATTTATTTTGAAAAATTCAACTTGACCTGTTACATCGAATTGCTTAAAGTACAAAATTATCCTTTACTCATTACAATAAAGAAATCTCTACCAAAATGAGCGTAAAAACCCCTACCCCCATTATCCGTTTCGACAGCGTGCCGACCGATGCCTATTTCTTCGGCACCTGCGTTCTCGACATCTTCATGCCCGAAGCCGGCATGGATGCCATGACCTTAATCGAGCAGCAAGGCATTCGCACCCATTTCCCGATGAATCAAAGCTGCTGCGGCCAACCTGCTTATTCTTCAGGCCATCCGCAAGAAGCATTTGAAGTAGCCAAAGCGCAATTGGATCTGTTTCCTGAAAACTGGCCGATTGTTGTGCCGTCTGGCTCATGCGGCGGCATGATGAAACACCATTGGCCAACTTTGTTTAAAGGCACGCCGTACGAAGCGAAAGCCAAAGACATCGCCGAGCGCGTTATCGAATTTACCCATTTTCTCTTAGCCATCGGCTATCACCCTGAAGACAAAGGTGCACCAGTAAAAGTGGCGGTTCATACTTCTTGCGCCGCACGTCGTGAAATGAATGTACATCTTTCCGGCTGGGAATTAATTGACGGCATGGAAAATGTCGAGCGCATCGTGCACGACCACGAAAGTGAGTGTTGCGGTTTTGGCGGCACATTCTCGGTTAAGCATCCCGACATTTCCGGTGCCATGGTCAGCGATAAAGTCGCCGCATTGAAAGAAACCCAAGCCACTGAAATCATCAGTGCCGACTGCGGCTGCATGATGAACATCGGCGGCAAAATTGCCAAAGATGAACCCAACATGCCGGCACCGAAACACATTGCCACCTTCTTATTAGAACGCACCGGAGGCAAAGCATGAGCGCACGCGACAATATTCTGACCAAGCTGAGAAAAGCCGATGCCTACCCGATGATTGAGCCGAACACCGCTGATTACTACCGCCAAAACGAAATAACTTGGGAAAACGAAACCGCCCGTCTGAAACATTGGGCAGTGACCATGCGCGCGGTGAAAACCGAGATTTATTGGGTGACCCGCGACAATTGGCCGCAAGTGTTCCGCCAAGCGGCAGAAGAAAAAGGCCTGAAAAATATTTTATTGCCATTACAAACTGCAGACGGCCTCAAAGCCCAAGCCGCCTTGGAAGGCAGCAACATCGAAGCCTTGTCGTTCGACCTTAAAATCGAAGAGTGGAAAGACGAATTTTTCCAGCAAATCGATGCCGGTTTCAGCGGCTCAAAATGCGGCATCGCCCGCACCGGCACTATCATGCTGGAATCCAGCCCCGAGCAACCACGCAGCTTGAGCTTGGTGCCACCTGTGCATTTCTGCCTGTTTGACACCAGCAAAATGTATGGTGAATTTCACCATGCCGTTGAAGGCGAAAAACTGGTTGAAAACGGTATGCCGACCAACGTGATTCTCATCTCCGGCCCATCGAAAACCGCCGATATCCAATTAACGCTGGCCTACGGTGCACACGGCCCGCGCGATTTGGTTGTGCTGGCGATTCTGCCTGATCACATTTCACCTGCCGATTTGGAGGAAACCGTATGAGCAGCCAAACCATCCAATTTCACATGAAGCCGGAAACCTTCAAGCAAAACACCGCTATTTCATTGCAGGACAAACCCTTGCGTAAAAGCCTGCGCACGGCAATGGATATGCTGATGACCAAGCGCAAAGCCGTGTTGTCAGACGAAGAAGAATTGCAAACCCTGCGCGATTTGTGTGAACACATCCGCCAACGCTCACTCTCCCGCCTGCCTGATTTGCTGGAGCAGCTCGAAGCCAACCTGACACGCTTGGGTGTAAAAGTGCATTGGGCGGAAACGCCTGCCGAAGCCTGCACCATCATTCACAATATTATGAATGCCCACAACGGCAAACTGATGGTCAAAGGCAAATCCATGGTCAGCGAAGAAATCGAGCTGAACCATTATTTGGAAGACAACGGCATTCGTGCGGTAGAAAGCGATTTGGGCGAATTTATCGTTCAGATGGCCGGTGAAAAACCGACCCACATCGTGATGCCTGCCATCCATAAAACCAAAGAGCAAGTCAGCGAATTGTTCCATCAAAATTTGGATACGCCGCTGACCGATGACGTTGACCAGCTTACCGGCTTTGCCCGCATGGCCTTGCGCGATATTTACCGCACTGCCGACGTGGGCTTGAGCGGCGTGAACTTTGCCGTCGCCGAAACCGGTACCTTGTGTTTGGTTGAAAACGAAGGCAACGGTCGCTTATCGACTACCGTGCCACCAGTGCATATTGCCATTACCGGCATTGAAAAAGTGGTGGCCAAATTGTCGGACGTGCCGCCGCTGTATAGCTTGCTGCCACGTTCGGCCATCGGTCAAAACATCACCACTTATTTCAACATGATTACCGGCCCGCGCCGCAGCGAAGAGTTGGACGGCCCGCAGGAAATGCACTTGGTGTTACTCGACAACGGCCGCACGCAAGCCTATGCCGAAGACCAAATGCGCCGCACTTTGCAATGTATCCGTTGCGGTGCGTGTATGAACCACTGTCCGGTGTACACCCGTATCGGCGGCGCAGCTTACGGCACCACCTATCCGGGCCCGATTGGTGAAATCCTGTCGCCGCACCTGCTCGGATTGGAAAGCACCAGCGATCTGCCGACTGCGTGCAGTATGTGTGGCGCTTGTGTGGAAGTATGTCCGGTACGCATCCCGATTACCGAGCAAATGCAACGTCTGCGCGTAGAAGCCCAGCGCTCGCCAAGCGAAGTAGTTCCGCATCCGATTCGCGGCCAAGGTGCATCGCATACCTTTGGTGAACAAATGGCATGGCGCACGTTTAACGGCATTTTCAGCGGCAAAAAAGCCTACCGTGCTTTTGGCTGGGCAGCGACCAAATTCCGCGCCTTAACCCCAAATAAACAATTGGGCTGGACGGATAGCCGCGTGCCGATGAAACCGGCAAAGAAAACCCTACATGAAATGATGGCGGAAAAACAACGCCAATCATAATCTTTCATGGCTGCATCAAGGCCGTCTGAAACGTTCAGACGGCCTTTCGATTATTTCAAGTGAGATTTAGATATTTAGCCCAAAAATTTGAACAAGTGCCTATTTTCCAACAGATACTAACAGTCAGCTTTGCATACCTTTGCTCAAAAGCTTATTCCCTAAAATCAACCTTTTTGAGACAATACCGTCAAATCTGCGCCATCTCGGCCAGTATAAAAACAAACCACACACCAACATAAAGGAATCCATCCGGTGAAACGCATTTTCTTGTTTCTTGCAACCAATATCGCCGTCCTGATCGTTATCCGTATCGTTCTGGCTGTTTTAGGCATCAACAGCACCGATGAAGTCGGTAGCCTGTTGGTTTATTCTGCTGTTGTCGGCTTCAGCGGCTCGATTATTTCCCTGCTGCTATCCAAAACCATGGCCAAACGTTCGGTTGGCGCGGAAGTGATCACCCAACCACGCAGCGAAGAAGAAGCTTGGTTATTGTCCACCGTTGAAGCCCAAGCGCGTCAATGGAATTTGAAAACACCGGAAGTGGCCATTTACCATTCCCCTGAACCAAACGCCTTCGCTACCGGTGCCAGCAAAAATAATTCTTTAGTCGCCGTATCCACCGGCCTGCTTGACCACATGACCCGCGATGAAGTGGAAGCCGTGTTGGCACACGAAATGGCACACGTCGGCAACGGCGACATGGTGACGCTGACCTTGATTCAAGGCGTGGTCAACACTTTCGTTGTATTCCTCGCCCGCATAGTTTCCGGCATGGTTGCCCGCAATGAAGACGGCAGCACATCCAACGGCATGTATTTTATGGTCAGCATGGTGTTGCAAATTGTGTTCGGCTTCTTGGCCAGCATCATCGTGATGTGGTTCAGCCGCCAACGCGAATACCGCGCCGATGCCGGTGCCGCCAAATTGGTTGGTGCCCCGAAAATGATTGCTGCGTTGCAACGTTTGAAAGGTGCCAGAAGCGATTTGCCACAAGAAATGAATGCCATGGGTATTGCCAGCGAAAGCAAAGATTCCCTGTTGAGCACCCACCCATCTTTGGACAACCGCATTGCCCGCTTGAAAGCGCAATAACATTCAATCATCAAAGGCCGTCTGAAAATATTTCAGACGGCCTTTTTGTATTTGCGCATTGTTAACAAAGTTGCTACGATGATTGAACTTTTCTACCTAAAATAATTCAGAAAATCCAAAGGAAATGTCATGAGCCATCTGCAAACGCTGCAACAAAGAGAAGAAGAATTTACCCGCTTTCGCCGCCAAATCCACCAACACCCCGAACTTGGTTTTGAAGAACAACGCACCAGCGACATCATTGCCGATTTGCTTCAGCAATGGGGCTATGAAGTGCATCGCGGTTTGGCCAAAACCGGTGTGGTCGGTACATTAAAAAACGGCGACGGCAATAAAACCATCGGCTTGCGTGCGGATATGGATGCACTGCCGATTCATGAAGAAAGCACGCACGATTGGCGAAGTAAAATAGACGGCAAATTTCACGGCTGCGGCCATGATGGACACACCACCATTTTATTGGCAGCGGCTCAGCGTTTGGCAGAAACCCGTAATTTCAACGGCACTTTACGCGTCATCTTCCAACCTGCGGAAGAATTGCTCTACGGCGGCCGTGTGATGCTGGATGACGGTTTGTTTGATTTGTTTCCTTGCGACATGATTTTCGGCTTACACAATATGCCGAAAATGAAAACCGGTGAATTTTACTTCCGCGAAGGCTCGGCGATGGCGTCATCGGATACGATTCATATTCACATTCAAGGTGTCGGTGGTCATGGTGCCATGCCCGAATCCGGCATCGATGCCACCTTGGTTGCCTGCCACATCACCATTGCCCTGCAAAGCATCGTATCACGCAATGTTAGCCCGCTCGATCAAGCCGTGGTGACTGTGGGCTGTATTCAATCGGGCGATGCGCCCAATGTGGTCAACGGAAAAGCCTTGATGAAGCTGACTGTGCGCACTTTGAAGCCGGAATTGCGCGAATTGGTGTGCCGTCGCATCAGTGAAATTGCTCAAGCGCAGGCCAGCAGCTTCGGCGCGACTGCCACCATCGAACACATCAACGGCTGCCCGCCTTTAATCAACGGCGCTGAAGCCACACGCTTTGCCCGAGAAGTGGCCACCGAATTATTTGGTGCAGAAAAAGTACATACCGCGCCGCCATTGATGGGCAGCGAAGATTTTGCCTTCATGCTGGAAGCCAATCCCAATGGTAATTATTGTTTTGTCGGCAACGGCGACGAACCGGGCGCGTGTATGGTGCACAATCCACTTTATGATTTCAATGACGAGATTATCGTGCCGGCGGCAGCTTATTGGTGCGCTTTAACTGAAAAATATTTACGCTAATCTTTCAGACGGCCTATCTGTCTTCAGGCCGTCTGAATATTGTTAGGATAATAACCATGCAAAACCATTCTCAATCATTTGAAGGCAACGACCGCCTGCTTTTCGGCATGGTGTTGGGCGTGTTGACGTTTTGGCTGTTTTATCAGGCTGTGTTTAACGTCGCGCCTGATATTCAACGCAGCCTTGCCATGCCGGATACATCACTCAATGCGGTGATTAGTTTGGGCTCGCTGTTTTCCGGTTGCTTCATTGTGTTGATGGGTGGGCTGGCAGATAAATTCGGCCGCGTGCGCCTGACCTATATCGGCTTCCTGCTCAACATCGTTGCCTGCTTATTTTTGTATTTTGCCCAAGGTCCTGTCAGTTTCGGGCTGGGGCGTGTGTTTCAAGGCTTATCTGCAGCCTGCATCATGCCGGCCACGCTTTCCATCATCAAAAATTATTACCACGGCGCTGCGCGACAGCGTGCGTTTAGCTTTTGGGCGATTGGTTCGTTCGGCGGCTCGGGCTTGTCTTCGTTTGTCGGCGGCACCATCGCCACTTATTTGGGCTGGCAAAGCATTTTCCTGCTCTCGATTGCGATTTCCATCATCGGCATGCTGCTGATACGTGGCACACCGGAAAGCAAATCACCGCAAACTGCCATCACACGCTACGATTACATCGGCCTGTTTTCCTGCGTATTGGGCTTGCTCGCGCTTAATTTATTGATTACCAAAGGTTTCCGCTTAGGCTTCAGCCACCCCTTCACTTTGGCCATGCTCATCAGCTTTATCGTGATGGCCATGGTGTTTTTCCGCACCGAAATCCGCTTAAAATCGGCGGCTTTTTTGGATTTTTCACTGTTTCAAAACCGCGGCTACAACGGCGCATGTTTATCCAATTTCCTGCTCAACTGCACCGCCGGCACCATTTTCATCATCAACACTTATCTGCAAAAAGGCCACGGTTTAACGCCGTTTGAGGCTGGTTTAAAATCGCTGGGCTATTTGGCGATGGTGTTAATCATGATTCGGGTCAGCGAGAAACTGCTGCAAAAATTCGGCTATAAAAAACCTATGCTCATCGGCGTATTGATTACCGCCACGGGCATTTTGGGCTTATCAATGACCAACGTCAGCCACGAAACCTACATGATTCAAGTGGTGATTTCCTTTGCTCTGTTCGGCTTCGGATTGGGCTGCTATGCCACGCCATCGGCTGATTGCGCGATGGTCAATGCGCCGCTGGAAAAAGCCGGTGTCGCGGCTGGGGTATATAAAATGGCAAGCGCACTCGGTGCCTCTTTCGGCATCGCTACCGGCGCGACGGTATTCAGCGCATTGCAAGCTTCAGGTGTGCACCAAGCCGCACAAGCCGCTTTATGGCTGATGTTGGCACTCGCTTTGCTTTCGTGCTTGTCGATTGCGCTATTGATTCCGAAAGATGGCGGTAAATCTAATCAAGTCTGAAAAATATTACACACTATAAAACAATGCCGTCTGAAACCCTGTTCAGATGGCATTTTTATGGACGCTTATGGTCGCGGTGTCATCATCAAAACTTTCTCGTTTTCTGTTGACCACATTAATTTCGCCGTTTCTCGCAATTGGCCGCGGCTGAAGCTTGCCGGAATATTCGGAATCTCCGTCAGATAACGCGCATCGCCGTAGCTTTGATGGCTGGTAACCAAACGCTCCAACCACAATTCAGGCTTGCGGCGGCGGGCGTTTTCCTGCTCGACAAAGAGCTTACGCAGATTACGGGCTTCAGTGAAGCCGATATTATCAGGCAAACCATTCAACACTTTTTGCGCGGTATGCCAAGCGGCTTGCGCCTGTTCGCTTGACGTATTAAACGACAAACGGCTTTGTATACGGTTTTGCCCGATATTCGGTTCGGCCTGAAATTTCACACCATAAACGCTTTGCTGCTTGCTGCGCAATTCGTCTTTTAAACGTGCATTGGCGATATTGTTCAAAAGCTTGATTTGCTCATGCTGCGCCGGTGAAAGCTGCGGCATGGTTTGCCACGACAAGGCCTGCACATCCGTGCCTTGCGTATCGTTGGCGGCAATGTGCTGCATTTGGCGGCCACTTTGCCAAGCATATTTTGTGGCTGGCATGGCTTGGCGCGGAATATCGGCCAAATATTGCGCCACCCAAGGCTTCACATTTTCAATCGGCAGATTGCTGACGATGTAGTAAGTGGTCGGCGCGGCCACCAGCGTTTGCCATTGTTGCCGGAAAGCGGCTTCATTCAATCCGGCATAAGCATGGCTTTCAGACGGCATCAGCATATTGCGACCATATTGTAATGTGTTCAAAGCATCGCGTTGCCGCCCTGACTTGGCATATTGTGCCACTTTGAAGCGCGACTCTTCCCGCTTCACGGCTTGTTGCCAATCGCTGAAATCAGGGGCAATTTGCTGCTGACGGTAAAGCTGCAACACCGATGGCAACGCGCTTTTGGCAGCTTGTGCATCGGTGGTTTGATGATCGCCCTCCAAGCGGAAACGGTATTGCTGTATACCCTGCTTTTGTTGCCATTGCCTAAAACTGGCCGCGCTCATGCCCTGCGGTGTGGAACGCGCCAACACATCAGCCAAAATTTCCGCCTGCCATGCTTTTTCCGGCTGCTGCCAATAGCCGACATTGGACAAAGCTTTGAAATACAGATTATTGCCTGCCATCGGCAGTTTCATTACCACCGCCGTATCACCGTTACTTAAGGTCAGGTAATGCAGGTTTAATTTGGTGTCTTGGCGTTCTGCAACAATGTTGCCGCCTTTGTTTTCAACAAAACGCGGTTCAGTCAGGCCGTCTGAAACATTTTCAGACGGCCTAACCACCTGATTCAATGTAGAAACTTCAGGCAGCTTCACTTTTTCATTTGCCTGCGCCTGAACCTGAATCATTTTATCCGGCGCGTTTAGCCAATCTGCAATACGCTCATTCACCACCTTGGCATTGATGCGGTAAAGCTGGCTGCGGTCTATGGTTTGGATTTCGGCATCGGGCATGGGCAAACCGCGCAACACGGTTTCATCGCTCATGGCCGCCACTTTGCTCAAATCATTGGGAATGCCGGCTTTTTGCGGCGACAAATTGCCGTGCAATGCTTTACGATATTCCGCCAATTCTTCATTGGTGGCCGGTGTATTTAAAATGTCTTGGCGCAAATGACGCAACACGTTCAACATTTCACTATGCTGATTCGGCGCGGTTTCGGATTGGAACACCAACGCGCCGGTATTGCGGCCCAGCGTATCCATTTTCAACACCACATCTTCGCCCGATTGCTGAATGCGGCGGTTGACGATAAAGGCGGCAAAATTATCCAATAAACGCTGATAAGCATGCTCTTCGTAAGCCGATGTCGGCTGCTTTTTGAAGCGGAATACCAGTGATAATTTGTTGTCGGCATTGTCGCGGTCGGCTACTTGCGCAATATGCCAGCCGTTTTGCAAAGCCGGTTCGTATTCTTCGTAGCAGCGTTCACTCAAGGTAATCGGCTGCAAGCTGCCGAATGCTTTTTGAATCAGGGCAGAAGTTTCATCAATGCTCACATCGCCCATCACCACCAACACGGCATTGTTTACGCCATACCAGCGGTTGTGAAAATCGCTGGCGGTTTTCATATCAGCTTTTTCGATGGCTTCCAAACGCCCGATCGGCGCATACCGCCCTTGGCGCGCGCCTTTATACATCAATTCATGCTGCTGTCGGCTTAAGCGGTTTTGCAGGCTTTGCTGTTGGCGCCATTCGCTTAAAATCACTTGCCGCTCTTTTTCCCAATCGGCAGCGGAAAACTGCTTGGGCTGCAAAATTTGACGGTAAATCAACAAGGTTTCATCAAGCTGCTTGGTTCCGCGCGGCGGGGTCAGCATGTAGCGGGTATAGTCGTAAGTCGTGAGCGCGTTGAAATGTCGCCCCATCTGCCAGCCGTCTTTCATCAGGCGGTTGGACAAACCTTGCGGGTTCTGCGGCGAAGATTGAAACACCATGTGCTCGGTGATGTGGGCTATGCCTTCTTCTCCGGCATTTTCATCAGCTGCACCCACGCCGACATTCATGCGTGTCACCAGCCGTTTGCCGGCCGATGGAATTTTGAAAATATGATAAGTCAAACCATTATCGAGCTTGCCGGTGGCATGCAGCGACTGGTTGGCATAAGCAGGCAGCGTCGCGCCGACAAATGCCAGCACGACAAAATAAGTGAGCTTCATGAAGAGTTTCCGTTTAACGAGGCCGTCTGAAGCGGCTTTATCATGAAGCATTATAGCCTTAATTTATTTAAAATGAATACATTAAACTGATTATATTGCCAATTTTTCAGATGGTCTCACGTTTACGCCACACCATATCAATATGCGGAATGCCGTCTTCCAAATATTCATCCGAAACTTTATGAAAGC
Source organism: Neisseria sp. N95_16 (assembly GCF_002551535.2). Lineage (NCBI taxonomy): Bacteria > Pseudomonadati > Pseudomonadota > Betaproteobacteria > Neisseriales > Neisseriaceae > Neisseria > Neisseria sp. N95_16. The sequence goes on along the minus strand of NZ_PDBT02000020.1, from coordinate 17,655 downwards.
CCAAAGATTCATAAAACCGCTGTAAATAAAGCTGCGCTTGAATGTGAATTTCCTGCTGGGGGAAACGCTGCTGCACCGCTTGCAAAGCCTGCTGCATCAACACCCTGCCCAATCCCAGCTCCCGAAAAGACGACACCACCAGCACTCGGCCGATTTTTACCAACACTTCTTCCGCGATAATGCGGCAATACGCAGCCAATTGGCCGTCTTGTTCGGCGAACACATGCAGCGCGTGTAAATCTTTTTCATCCACTTCAGGATAAGGACAATTTTGCTCTACCACGAAAACATCGACGCGGCTTTTATAAATTTGCCACAATTCAAGATGGCTCAATTCGGTAAATACTTTAATATGCCAATTCATTTTTGCCTTTCTAATAAACAGGCCGTCTGAAATTCAGACGGCCTTTAATCTATTCATTTAAAATGACTTAAGCCAAAGTATCCAAAATCTGACGCAAATCATTCGCACCAATCTGCCCCGGCGCCGACGCTTTGGCTGCTGCGCCGAAGGTCATGGCCGAGCCAAAGGTTTGTCCGGCCAAGCGGCTAATCACACCGAGCTTGCCCATCGACATGGTGACAATCGGTTGCTTGGTAGTTTGGTACACTTCCTGCGTGGCATCCAGCAAGGTCAATACATCGGCAGCGCTTTGTGGCATCACCGCGATTTTACAAATATCCGCACCCAAGCTTTCCATTTTTTTCAGACGGCCTGTAATCTCTTCTTTTGCCGGTGTTTTGTCAAAATCATGATTGCACAACAAAGCGGCCACACCTTTAGCCTTTGCAGCCTGCACCGCTGCTTGCACTTTTTCATCACCGGCAAACAGTTCAATATCAATAATATCCACCAAACCCGATTCAATCGCACGGTGAACCAAGTCGAAATAATAATCGTCGCTGCACGGGCATTCGCCACCTTCTACTGCACGGCGGAAGGTAAACAGCAGCGGCGTATCCAGCAAGGCTTGGCGTACCATTTTTGTCTGCGCCAACACGGCTTCGGCATCAGCAGCTATGTCTAAAAAATCGGCACGAAATTCCACAATATCGAAGCTCAATCCTGCCAAACCGGCAATCGCTTGTTGCAGGCCGTCTGCATTTTTAGCCACCAACGGCACGGCAATTTTGGGGCTGCCTGCGCCCAGTGTTACGTTTTTGATTTGAACGGTATTCATTTTTTCTCCTTTATTTTGAATGAAAGGCCGTCTGAAAGCATATTTGTTCAGACGGCCTTATGAAGGCTAAACGCAGTCAGCGATTATTGATCGACAAACGCGCGCTCAATTAAATAATCGCCACGTTGGCCGACTTTTGGCGACGGGGTCAGGCCGAAGCTGTCGAGAATGGCCGCGGTGTCTTTGTTCGTCGCAGTGCTGCCGCACAACATTGCACGGTCGTCTTGCGGATTCATCGGCGGCAAACCGATGTCTTCAAACAATTTACCACTCTTCATCAAATCGGTCAGGCGGCCTTGGTGTTCAAATTCTTCGCGCGATACAACAGGATAGTAAATCAATTTTTCTTTCACCATCTCGCCCAAGTATTCATGCTCCGGCAATTCTTTGGTGAAATGGTCGTAATAAGCCAAATCTTGCTTGTAACGCACGCCGTGCACCAGAATCACTTTTTCAAATTGCTCATAAATTTCAGGGTCTTTGGTCACGCTCAAGAATGGTGCCAAGCCGGTGCCGGTGCTCAACAAATACAAGTGTTTGCCCGGATTCAAGTCGCCAGCCACCAGAGTGCCGGTCGGCTTTTTGCTGATCAACACTTCATCGCCCACTTGCAAATGCTGCAAACGACTGGTCAAAGGACCATCTTGCACTTTAATGCTGAAAAATTCCAAATGCTCTTCCCAGTTGGCCGATGCCACACTGTAAGCGCGCATCAAAGGCTTGCCATCGACCATCAGGCCAATCATCACAAATTGGCCATTTTCAAAGCGCAATGATTCGTCGCGGGTACAAGTGAAAGAGAAATAAGCATCGGTCCAGTGATGCACTGACAACACTTTTTCAGTATAAAATTTTGATGACATGAATCTTTTCCTATGAACAAAAGCCGTTGCCGGCACTTTCTAATATTTTGACAATAATCGTTTTCAATCATGCTTCAGGCCGTCTGAATCCATTAGGTTCAGACGGCCTAATGAGCGATTAATCCAAGGCTTTGCGGATGATGTTTTTCACCAGCTCGGCATCGTTTTTCACCACTTCAACGCGTTGCGGCAAATCTTCCAAACCTTCCAAGCCGGCCGGACGCGGAATGGTCACATCGCCCACCGCTTCGTAAATGGTTTGGTCGAACTTGGCTGCCAAAGCGGTTTCCAAGCAAACAATAGTCTCGCCCGCTTCACGCACGTCACGCGCCACTTTTACGCCGTCGGCGGTATGTGGGTCGATCAGTTCACCGTCTTGCTCGTACACTTGGCGGATGGTATCCAAGCGGTCGGCGTGGGTCGATTTGCCCGATACGAAGCCATATTTTTCGTGAATTTCTTCTAATTGGTCTTTTAAATCAAAGCCTTTACCCGAAGCCACTTCAGCCCACAAACTTTGGATTTTATCGGCATCGCGATCCATCAAATCAAACACAAAACGCTCAAAATTCGACGCTTTGGAAATGTCCATCGACGGGCTGGACGTAACGTGGGTATGTTCGGTGGTGCGCGGTTGGTAACGGCCGGTTTTGAAAAACTCGTCCAATACATCGTTTTCATTGGTTGCCACGATTAAGCGGTGTACCGGTAAACCCATTTGGCGCGCGATATGGCCGGCACACACGTTACCGAAATTACCGCTCGGCACACAGAAGCTTACTTTTTGCTCGTTGCTGGTGGTGGCATTGAAATAGCCGGCGAAATAATACACCACTTGCGCCACGATGCGGCCCCAGTTAATCGAGTTAACCGTGCCGACATGGTATTTGGCTTTGAATTCGGCATCGTTTTGCACGGCTTTTACGATGTCTTGGCAGTCGTCAAACATGCCTTCTACGGCGATGTTGTGAATGTTTTCGTCTTGCAGGCTGAACATTTGCGCACGTTGGAACGCGCTCATTTTGCCTTCCGGCGAGAGCATGAATACATTCACGCCTTTTTTGCCGCGCAAAGCATATTCAGCCGCCGAACCGGTGTCGCCGCTGGTCGCGCCCAAAATATTGACTTGCTTGCCTTCTTTGTTCAACACATATTCAAACGCATTACCCAAAAACTGCATTGCCATGTCTTTAAAAGCCAAGGTTGGGCCATTAGACAACGCTTCGATTTTAATGCCGTCTGAAAGGCTGCGCACAGGTGTGATTTCTTTGGTGCCGAACGCGGCTTCGGTGTAGGTGCGGTTGACAATATCGCGCAAATCATCGCTTGGAATATCAGTAGCAAACAGGCTGATGATTTCAAACGCCAGCTCAGGATAGCTCAGCGTGCGCCATTTTTGCAGGGTCACGTCGTCCACTTGCGGATAATGCTCGGGCAGCATCAAGCCGCCGTCGGGTGCCAAGCCCATCAATAATACTTCGCTAAACGATTTCGGCGCAGTGGCACCGCGAGTGCTGATGTATTTCATGTTTTCTACTCTGTATCTGTTTGAATCATTAAAGATTTCAGACGCCTGATTGATATTCAGGCCGTCTGAACAATTAATTACCGGTGTAAACGCGTTTTACACAAGCAGTCACGGTTTTGGCGGTCACAGTCGCCAATGCTTGCGTGCGGGTGCTTGGGCTCAAAACCTGCATCATTTCGTTGGCAGTCAGTTGATTAGGCGCTTCTTCGCTGGCGCAGCCGCAAATTTTGCTTTCCCATTCTTCTTGTTTTTCAGCCGACATGGCCAAAGCCACCATGCGCCATTCGTTGCGTTTGTTCAATTCGGTGCGGCATTGGTTTTCCACCGCCATTTTCACCACGCTGCTGCCGATACCGGTGCCGCTGCCTAAGCCGTTCATTGATGTGCCGCTGGCGCATGCGCCCAACAATAAAGCCGACACAGCGGCTGCCAAGATTTTTTTCATTCTGTAACCTTCCAAAAGGAACATTTAAATCAAAATAATAATGGGCGCGGCCATCCCGCCTCAATCGCCCTACTTTGACCGCTCACTGATTAACCAGCGCCACGGTTTAAATTTCCGGCATATTATACAGCAAGGCTCTGAATCATGCGAACGCTTGCGCTATAATATCCGGCAAGAAAACCACAATGCCGTCTGAAACGGAATCTGCCATGAATGATTTATTTACCCGCCAACCCGACGCACCGCTCGCCGAACGCCTGCGCCCGCATTCTTTAAACGAAGTCATCGGCCAGCAGCACTTAATCGGCGAAGGCAAACCGCTGCGCGTGGCGGTAGAAGGCGGCAAACCGCATTCCATGCTGCTGTGGGGGCCACCCGGCGTGGGTAAAACCACCTTGGCACGCATTCTTGCGCAAAGTTTCAATGCGCAGTTTCTGCCCGTGTCAGCCGTGTTTTCCGGTGTGAAAGACATTCGCGAAGCCATCGAAAAAGCCGAAATCGCCTTGCAGCAAGGTCGGGCAACGATTTTATTTGTCGATGAAGTGCACCGTTTCAACAAAGCGCAGCAAGACGCTTTTTTGCCGCATGTGGAAAGCGGTTTATTGACCTTTATCGGTGCGACCACGGAAAACCCATCATTTGAAGTCAATCCGGCCTTACTCAGCCGCGCGCAAGTGTATGTGTTGCAATCATTATCGGCGCAAGATTTGCAGCAATTGATTGAAAAAGTGCTGGCCTTGCCCGAATATCAAGATTTTGAAATCGATGCGGAAGCGCGCGAATTATTGGTGAACACAGCCGACGGCGATGCGCGGCGTATGCTGAATTTATTGGAACAACTGCTCCGCGCTGCCGCTACACGCCGTCTGAAAACCTTAGACGCTGCATTTCTCGCCGAAAGCTTGGGCGCACAAATCCGCCGTTTCGATAAAGGCGGCGAAAGTTTCTACAACCAGATTTCCGCACTGCACAAATCCGTGCGCGGCTCCCACCCTAATGCCGCGCTGTATTGGTTCTGCCGCATGCTCGACGGTGGCGCCGATCCGCGCTACTTGGCACGGCGCATCGTGCGCATGGCTTGGGAAGACATTGGCTTGGCCGACCCACGCGCCTTTCAGATTGCCAACGATGCCGCCACCACGTTTGAACGACTCGGCAGCCCCGAAGGCGAATTGGCCTTGGCACAAGCCGTGTTGTATTTGGCTTCGGCGGCGAAATCGAATGCCGGCTACAACGCCTACAACCAAATGCGCGCATTTGTGCGCGACCATGCCAGCGATGAAGTGCCGGTGCATTTACGCAATGCCCCGACCAAGCTGATGAAAGAATTGGGCTACGGCCGCGAATACCGCTACGCCCATGACGAACCACACGCCTATGCCGCCGGAGAAACCTATATGCCCGACGGCTTGGATGAGCCTGAGTTTTACCAACCCGTACCGCGCGGCTTGGAAATCAAAATCGGCGAAAAACTGGCTTGGCTGAAATCTTTGGATGATGAAGCTTTGAAGTAAAATGATTGGCAGAGGCCTTTGTAAAATCCCTAGATTTGAGTACAGTTCAAAGTTGCAGCAGCGCAGAAAGCAAAGACAATATCACAAAGATAGGCAAGCTTTCGAGCAGCGCATAACGAAGAAATGTGCCAAAGATAGGGATTTTGCAAAGGCCTCTGGGTGATTTTGAATGATTTGTGATCAAAAGGCCGTCTGAAACCCAATGTTTCAGACGGCCTTTTCAATGATTTCTTACTCTTTGTCAAACAAATCCACATCAAACAAATCCGGCTCGCGAATTTTAGCGTGGCAATCGAGCGTGATGTCTTCCGTGACCCGACAGCAACACGGCAGGATTTCGCCGGGCGTGATAAAGGCCAATGGGAAATCATCATAGCCGACTTTGCCGCTGATGAGCTTCAGACGGCATGAACCGCAATAGCCACTGCGGCATTGGTATTCGACCTCGTGGCCGGTGCGCTCCAGCCCTTCCAGCAAGGTTTCGCCGTTTTGCAGCTCAAAAATTTTGTCGTGTGTGCTAATAATGGCCATAGTTTGATAAAAGGCCGTCTGAAAGAAATGCTCAATCCGACAGCCTTTTGTAAGTGAAGTGTTACAGCTCGAAATCGCCCAAATCGTCGGCGTTGACTTCCGCATCGATTTGACCAATCAGGTAAGAAGAAATTTCCACTTCCTGCGGCGCGACCTGCACATTGTCGGACGACAGCCACGCGTTGATCCACGGAATCGGGTTTTGGCTCGCGCCTTCAAATGCCGGCTTCAAACCCACTGCCTGCATGCGCAGATTGGTGATGTATTCGACGTATTGACCCAAAATTTCTTTGTTCAAGCCAATCATCGAACCGTCTTTAAACAGATACGCCGCCCATTCTTTTTCTTGTTCGGCCGCTTTTTTGAACAATTCAAAGCAATCGTTTTCCAGCTCGGCAGCAATTTCCGCCATCTCCGGATCATCGACACCGGCACGCATCAGGTTCAGCATGTGTTGCGTACTGGTTAAGTGCAAAGCTTCATCACGCGCAATCAGCTTGATGATCTTGGCATTGCCTTCCATCAATTCACGCTCGGCAAAGGCAAACGAGCAGGCAAACGAGACATAGAAACGAATCGCTTCCAATACGTTCACGCACATCAAACACAAATACAGCTTTTTCTTCAACTCGCGCAACGAAACTTCAACCAATTCGCCTTTAACATTGTGCGTGCCCTCACCGAATAAATTGTAATACTGGGTGTATTCAATCAATTCATCATAATAGCAGGCAATGTCTTCCGCACGCGCGATGATGTATTGATTTTGCACAATATCATCAAACACAACCGACGGATCATTGACGATATTGCGGATGATATGGGTGTAGCTGCGCGAGTGGATGGTTTCGGAAAACGACCATGTTTCAATCCACGTTTCCAACTCCGGAATCGACACCAACGGCAACAGCGCCACATTGGGGCTGCGGCCTTGAATCGAATCGAGCAGTGTTTGGTATTTCAAATTGCTGATGAAAATGTGTTTTTCGTGTTCCGGCAGATTGGTATAGTCGATACGGTCGCGCGACACGTCGATTTCTTCCGGACGCCAAAAGAAAGACAATTGTTTTTCAATCAGTTTTTCAAAAATTTCATATTTTTGCTGGTCATAACGCGCTACGTTCACTGACTGGCCAAAGAACATTGGTTCTTTTAATGCATCGTTTGGTGTTTTGGTAAACGTGCTGTATGACATGGTTAAATGATCGCAAGACATTTATTTTGCATCCTTATCTTTAGATAAAGTTTTGACAGTTTTTAAGAAATTTTTATTACATAAAACAATTTTCAGCTGCCTAACTGAATAAGCTAATATAGCAGCTATTAAAACTGTTACTTCTTCATTTTGTCCCAAACTATCAATAATCGAAGGAATATCCATAAAATTCATATATTTCCAATAATGAATATCCTTCTTCAAGAAGCCTAAATTTTACTTACAGACTTCTCAAAGAAGCTCTGTTAAATCAAATTTTAAGTTCCTTAAATCTTACACGCCCCGCCCGCGCAGCCGTCATCTTGCAAATCAGCCTGCGTATCATCCGCGCCGTCGCGTGTATTGTGGTAATACAGTGTTTTCACACCGTATTTGTAGGCGGTGAGCAAATCTTTCAGCATTTGTTTCATAGAAACTTTGCCGCCTTCGAATTTGCCCGGGTCGTAGCTGGTGTTGGCCGAAATCGCTTGGTCGACAAATTTCTGCATCACGCCCACCAATTTCAGATAGCCGTCGTTGCTTGGCATTTGCCACAGGGTTTCGTAGGCATTTTTCAGATTTTCAAATTCGGGCACGACTTGTTTCAAGATTCCGTCTTTCGATGCCTTTACCGTCACCAAACCACGTGGCGGTTCAATGCCGTTGGTGGCGTTGGCGATTTGCGAGCTGGTTTCAGACGGCATCAAGGCAGTCAGGGTTGAGTTGCGCAAACCGTATTTGACGATGTCGGCGCGCAAGCCTTCCCAATCATAATGCAGCGGCTCTTGGCAGATGGCATCCAAATCTTTTTTGTAGGTGTCAATCGGCAGTTTGCCTTGCGAATAAACGGTTTCGTTAAACAATGGGCAAGTGCCATATTCTTTGGCCAGATTTACCGATGCTTTCAGCAGATAATATTGCATCGCTTCAAAGGTGCGGTGGGTCAGGCCGATGGCGGAATCGTCGCTGTATTTCACGCCGTTTTTGGCCAAGTAATACGCATAGTTAATCACACCGATGCCCAAGGTGCGGCGGTTCATGGTCGCATGGTAAGCGGCTTTTACCGGATAGTCTTGATAATCCAGCAAGGCATCCAAGGCGCGCACGGTCAAATCGGCCATTTCTTCGAATTCGTCCAAGTCGTTCAATGCGCCTAAGTTGAAGGCGGACAAGGTACACAAAGCAATTTCGCCGTTTTCATCGCTGATATTGTTTAACGGCTTGGTCGGCAAGGCGATTTCTAAGCATAAGTTAGACTGTCGCACTGGTGCCACGCTCGGATCAAACGGGCTATGGGTGTTGCAGTGATCAACGTTTTGAATATAGATGCGGCCTGTGCCTGCGCGCTCTTGCATCAATGATGAGAACAAATCGGTGGCCGGTACGCTGCGTTTGCGGATGTTCGGGTCTTGCTCGTATTGGGTGTACAAACGCTCGAATTCGTCTTGGTCGGCGAAAAATGCGTCATATAAGCCCGGCACTTCATTTGGCGAAAACAAGGTAATGTTGCCGCCTTTAATCAGGCGGGTATACATCAATTTATTGATTTGCACGCCATAATCCAAATGACGCACGCGGTTTTCTTCTACGCCGCGGTTGTTTTTCAACACCAGCAGGTTTTCAACCTCAATGTGCCACATCGGATAGAACAAGGTTGCCGCGCCACCGCGCACACCGCCTTGCGAGCAGGACTTCACTGCCGCTTGGAACATTTTGAAAAACGGAATGCAGCCGGTATGCTGCGCTTCACCGCCACGGATTTCGCTGCCCAAACCACGGATGCGGCCAGCATTGATGCCGATGCCCGCGCGTTGTGATACATATTTCACAATCGCGCTGGTGGTGGCGTTGATGGAATCCAAGCTGTCGTCACATTCAATCAATACGCAGCTTGAGAATTGGCGGGTTGGTGTGCGCACACCGCTCATAATCGGCGTTGGCAACGATACTTTAAAGGTAGAAACCGCATCGTAGAAACGCTTCACATAATCCAAGCGCGTGGCTTTCGGATATTTGCTGAACAAACACATTGCCACCAAAATATACAGAAACTGTGGCGTTTCATAGATTTGACGGGTGACGCGGTTTTGCACTAGATATTTACCCTCTAACTGCTTCACCGCAGCGTATGAGAAGGTCATATCTCGGCAATGGTCGATATAGGCATTCAGCTCATCAAATTCTTCGCGTGTGTAGTCTTCAAGAATATGGCGGTCGTATTTGCCCGCTTCGGTGAGTTTGCTTACATGGTCAAACAGATGAGGCGGCTCGAATTCGCCGTAAGCGATTTTGCGCAGGTGGAAAATGGCCAAACGTGCGGCCAGATATTGATAGTCGGGCGAATCTTGTGAAATCAGGTCAGCTGCGGCCTTGATGATGGTTTCGTGAATGTCGTCGGTGCGGATGCCGTTGTAAAACTGAATATGCGATTTCAGCTCGACTTGCGACACCGATACATTATTCAGGCCTTCGGCCGCCCAAGTGACGACACGGTGGATTTTGTCTAAATCAATCGGCTCCAAGCGGCCATCGCGTTTGGTTACTTGCAAGTGAGTGGTTGCATTCATCGTCAAAGTCCTAGCTGAAAACACAAGATACGGTATAAATTAATCTTACGGCACACAATATAATGTATTTCAATCCGACAATCCAGTACTTGACAAACCCTGTTTTTTTGGATTGTTTGCCCGATTCAGATGGCCTGAAGATTTTTACATTTTGACCCTCTTGACAGCCATAATGCAGAAAATTCAAGCCTTCACGAGAAAGCAGTTGAATACGTCATCAAATGGTAAGATCGCTAGAGGCTTATGAAATCAGGTAATTTTGATTTTATCGTATGGCCGTCTGAAAATGGTGAAATAGATTTTTTTGACTGATTTTTGAGCAGATTTTCAATGCGTTAAAATTTGTAAACTTAAAAATATGTGACAAACATGACACGCTGTCAAAAAGGCCGTCTGAAAATCAATTGGCATGATCTAATCCATTTCAGATGGCCTTTATTTATCTATATCAAACACCTGATTCCGATGAATTTATGCTATCCGACCAACCACCACCCAATGCTTTGTAAAGCGACACCAGCATTTGCGCGCGGGCAAGCTGCGCCTGAATCAGGTTTTCCTGCATTTGGTTTTCGTTCAAATGTGCGCGTAAGGCGTGGTCTAAGGTTTTGTAATCGTTGCGGAACAGTTTTTCCGTGTCCTGTGCATGTTGCGCGGCTTGGCGATGAGCGGTTTGCATCAACGCGGTTTGACGCTGCATGGCCTGCACGCTTTGATAGGCGCTATCCACTTCACCTAATGCGGTCAGAAGCTGCTGGTCGTATTGCAATAAGGCCGTCTGAAGGCGGGCATCGGCGGCGGCAATATTGGCTTTAATGCGGCCGTTGGTGAAAATCGGCATTTGAATGCCCACGCTCAACAGGCTTGCCCAACCTTTCAAAGCATCGCTACCATCAATGCCGATGCGCGCGCCTTGTCCCATGAAATTAATGCTGAAACGCGGCAGTAAATCGGCTTTGGCACTGGCCAACTTAGCGGCATAGGCATTCACTTGCGCGGTGTGGGCGCGCAAATCGGGGCGGCGCTCCAGCATACCTTGCGGGGTTTGTCCGCTTGGTGCGGCCGGTTGTTTGGCTAACACATCTACAGCTGATGGCGGCAAGTCAAAGCTTTGCGGCATATTACCTGTCAACACGGCAATGCTGCGTACATAAGCATCATATTCGGCTTGCAACGTGGCGCGTTTGGCTTCGGCGGCGGTGAGCTGCACGCCGACTTCATTCACTTCATAGCCACTGACATGGCCTGCTTTGAAACGCCCTTGCACATATTGCTGCAAGCGTTTTAGCGTGTGAATGCTCGCGTCCGCCACTTTCAGACGGCCTTGTACTGCGCGTGCTTTAAAATAGTTTTCGGCAATATCACCGGCCACCAACATTTGTGCGCCATACACCTGCTCTTGCTGCCCCAAAGCGGCATAATAGGCGGCGTCGGCATCGCTGCGTTTCTGACCGAAAATATCCGGCTCCCACGAAGCGGATACGCCGCCCATTAACTGGTCACCCTTGATATCCATCGTGTCGCTGCCCAATGCACCTGCCTGCGGGATTTGTGCAGCCACACCCGAGAGTAGATTATCGGCCTCGCCACGCACAATGCCGCCCTGGCCGCTCAAGCCGACTTGCGGCCCCAAATCAGCAATAGCAGCCCGACTGGTGGCGCGTGCTTCGTTCAAACGGCTGACCGCGATTTTGACATCATATCCTTGCGCCAAACCTTGATCTATCAAACGGTTCAACACCGGATCATGCCAATGCTGCCACCATTGGGCAATTTGTTCGCTGCCTTTTGCCGCTTCGCTTTCGCTAAACGATTGCGGCACACTAGTTTCGGAATGAAGCGGAATCTGCGTGCTTTGACAAGCGGTTAAGGCCAGCAACACAGCGGCGCATAAAGCGGATATTTGAATGGATTTCATGGATTGTCCTTTTTTCAGACGGCCTAATTTTCGTTTTGAATGTTTTTAATTTGATTTTCTTTCAGACGGCCTTTTTCCATCTTTCAGGCCGTCTGAAAACATTATCCCCGCTGCTCAAGCATTTTCCTAAAGCGTAGCAATGCGTAGCCCAAAAAGGCCAAGCCCAGCAGCATTAAGGCGAGCATTTGCGGCCACACAATATCCAAGCCCGCACCGCGAAACACCACGTTTTGCGAAAAATTGGCAAATTGCGTTTGCGGCCAATATTCGCTAATCATTTGCGCCGCTTCAGGCATATTGCTGCGTGCTGAAGTCGAACCGGAAAACAGCAGCGTAACCATGTGAATCGGGATAATCAGCAAGCCGAATTGCGCCATACTCGGGGCAACGGTCGCCAGCATCACGCCCAAAGACGCCACGCAAAACAGAAACAGCCACAAGCCCGCCGCATACAGCACGATTGAACCATTAATCGGCACATCCAGCATGTGATGCACAACCAGCCATACCGACAGCAATTCCACTACCAGAATCACCAAACTGTTGACCAAAATCTTCGACATCATCAATTCAAAACTATTCACCGGCATCACCAACAGATGCTCAATGGTGCCGCGTTCGCGCTCGCGAATCACCGCCGCTCCGACCAAAATCAGAATCAGCAAAGCCGCATTATTGCCTTCCTGCATAATCGGCAGAAACCACACGCTGTCGCCATTGGGGTTGAACTGGATATTCATCACCGGTGAAACCACCGGCATCGAAGGCGTGCCGACAAACTCCTGAATTTCGCGGTTGATAATCTGGGTCAGATAAGACGAGCCCAAACCGGCCTGCGTCATCATGGTGGCATCAGTGAGAAGCTGAACCGACGGGCTGCGTCCGGCCTGAACATCACGTTCAAAATTCGGGGGAATTTCCAACACTAAAATCAAACTGTTTTTATCCATCAGCTCGTCGGCATCTTCACGTTTCACATCTATTGGCGCGCGGAAATACGGCGGCAAAATAGCATCACGGATGCGCAGCGACAAGGTTGAGCGGTCTTGATCGATGATGCCGACGGTAGCATTTTTTACATCGGTGCTGATTTGCGCCGAGCTGATGATTTCGCCGGTGAACATAAACCCAATCAATACCAACAACACCGGATCGGTCAACAGGCTGCGGAATTCCTTAAACATCAGCGTGACAATGTTGCGCAAGGTTCTCATCATTTCTCCTGTTTTTTCAGAAGCATACAGGCCAAAATTAACATCGCTGCCGCAAAGGCTGCAATTGCTGAATATTCAGTGGTGTAATCAGCCGTATTTAAGCCTTTGGTGAAACTACCGACGGTAATATTGCGATACCAAGATGCAGGCATGATTTTACCGAACATGACCGAAGCCCCGCTCATCGCAGAAAGCGAATACAGAAAGCCGGAATAATTGACCGTCGGGATAATCGTGATGATTGCCGCCGCAAAAATCGCCGCCAATTGCGAACGCACAAAGCTGGAAATCACCAAACCCATGGCGGTTGACGCGGTCACAATCAATACCGTGCCAATCAATACCCCCAGCAATGAGCCTTTCAACGGCACGCCAAACCAAAACACCAGCATCAGCGCCAAGGCGGCGAAGTTAATCAAGCCGACGCCAATATAAGGCAGCTGCTTGCCGATTAAATATTGCGAGACGCTGGCGGGCGATGCATAAAAGTTGGCAATCGAACCAATCTCTTTTTCACGCACCACGCCCACCGCCGCCATCATTGCCGGCACCATAATCAACACCAGCATCACCACGCCCGGCGCAATCGCATTGATGCTATTGAAATCTTGGTTATACAGCATGCGCGGTTCCACCACCGCCGAAGGATTCAGATTAATCGGTAAGCCTTGTGCTTCAATTTTGGCGCGACTATATGCACCGACCAAACTGGCCGCATAGCCTTGAATATTCGACGCATTAAACGGCATGGCGCCATCAATATAAAAAGCCACTTCCGGCGATAAACCACGCGCCACATCGCGCCCGAAGCCGTGCGGAATATCCATCACCATCACCGCTTGCGAGCTTTGTAAGGCCGTCTGAATGTCAGCTTCGTTTTGCAAAGGCGGCTGCTCAATGAAATAACGCGAACCGGAAAAATATTCCACCAATTCACGGCTTTTGCTGGTTTGGTCACGGTCGTACACAGCAAATCTTAGGTTTTGCACGTCAAATGACACGCCCCACGCCATCGCTGCCAACATAATCACCGGCCCGAACACGGCAAACACCAAGCGGATTTTGTCGCGGATTAATTCTTTGGTTTCACGCCTTGCAAAAGTGAACACCGTTGCCAGCCAATATTTCAATGATTCGGTATCGCGCTTGTGATGGGCGTTTTCAGACGGCGTGAGCGTATTCAGGCCGTCTGAACGTGTATTAACCGGCTGCTTATCCGTGGCTTGGTTTTCAGACGGCATAGAGATATGTTCCGTAGAAGCAAAGTCATCATTTTGCGGAACCGATTGTTGGTTTGGATTAAACGTATTTTCTGTGCTGCTTTCTGCATGTGATGGCGTATTTTGCGCAGAATGGCTAACAAGGCCACCTGAAACGGATTCGGTGTCATGATTTTCAGACGGCCTGTCTTGCTGTCTGTCGGCCTGAATCACGCGGGCGGCCAGTTGCGCGGCGGTTTCGCCGTTGGCTGTCGGATTATAAGAAGTTGGCTGTGATGCAGTTGATGGTAGGCCGTCTGAAGCAGCGGGCGCAGATTGGCTGGGGTCGCTTGTTTTTTCACCGGATTCTGTTTCGCCTTCCGCTTCAATCAAATACTGCACAAACGCTTCTTCCAAATCCGGTGCGTTTTGCTCGCGGGTCAATTCTTCCGGCGTGCCCACGCCCAACACGCGGCCTTTGTGCATAAAGGAAATGCGGTCGCAACGCTCGGCTTCGTTCATAAAGTGGGTGGAGACAAAAATGGTGATTTTGTCTTCGCGCGAGAGCTTGAGCAAATGGCGCCAAAACATATCACGGGCTGCCGGATCAACGCCCGAAGTCGGCTCATCCAAAATCAACACTTCAGGGTGATGCAGACACGCCGCAGCCAATTGCAGGCGCTGGCGAATGCCCAAAGGCAGCGATGACGGCGCAGTATCGGCCACTTCATCCAATTGAAATTGATGCAATGCATCCTCTACCGCCGCTTTGCCTTTGTCACCCAATTGATAAAGTTTGGCATGCAAATCCAAATTCTGGCGCACGCTCAATTCTTCATACAGCGAAAACGCTTGCGACATATAACCCACGCGCATTTTCACGTCGGTGCCGCCTGCATCAATCGGTTTACCCAACAACTCAGCCGTACCCTCAGTGGCTTCCAGCAAGCCGGTGAGCATTTTCATGGTGGTAGATTTACCACAGCCGTTGCTGCCCAAAAAGCCAAAAATCTCGCCTTGCGGAATGGTAAAGCTAACCTGATCGACGGCGGTAAAATCACCAAAACGCTTGGTCAAGCCATGCGCTTCAATGGCCGGCGGCAAATCAGGATCAGGCGTAAACGGCGTGATGTTTAAAATGCCTTCGGTCTGTTTTTCTTCCGGCAACATTTTGATGTAGGCTTCTTCCAGCTCTTCGGTGCCATACTCTTCCAAAACCGATTGCGTGGATTGGTTGGACAACAGTTTGCCGTCGTCCATCGCCAACAGCTGCTCAAATTGCTGCGCTTCTTCCACATAGGCAGTGGCGACAATCACCGTCATGCCTTGGTTTTCTTGGCGCAAATCGTTAACCAGCGTCCAGAATTGGCGGCGCGACAAGGGATCGACACCGGTGGTCGGTTCGTCCAAAATCAATAAATCGGGATTGTGTACCAAGGCGCAACACAGGCTTAATTTCTGCTTCATGCCACCGGAAAGTTTGCCTGCCGCGCGGTCGATAAACGGATCCAAACCCGTTGCCGCCACCAAACGCGCAATCCGCTCTTCACGTTCTTGCGCTTTCAAGCCGAACAAACGCGCGTGGAAATCGATGTTTTCATATACGGATAAGGTGCGGTAAAGGTTTTGTCCCAAACCTTGCGGCATATAGGCAATGCGGTGCGACAATTCCCGCCGCGTTTCTTTGTCGGCCATGTCGCCACCCAACACCGACACGTTGCCATCTTGAATCACGCGCACACCGGCAATCAGCGACAATAAAGTCGATTTGCCCACACCATCGGGGCCGATTAGACCCACGGTCTGGCCGCGCTCGATTTCAAGCGATATGTTATCCAGCGCCTGCACTTTGCCGTAGCGGTGGGAAACAGCAGAAAGGGAAACGGCGGTTGTTGTCATGGTTATTTCACTCGTGTGGTTCAGACGACCTGTGTTGCTTTAAGGCCGTCTGAAAATATGGAAAGCTTATTGCGGCAGCTTCACCGCCAATTCAGACGGCCATTCGCCTTCTTGTGTTTTCACAAAGCCGTTGCCGGTCAAGCCGCCTTTTAGCAAGCGGTTGTAACGTGAGGCGGTTTCAGATGGCACTTGCAATTTCACTTTAAACATCAACTTGGCGCGCTCGCTTTCGGTTTCCACCGATTTCGGCGTAAATTGCGCATCAGTAGCAATAAATTGAATGGTGGCAGGGAACACGGCATCGATACCGTCAAGTTTGATGCGTGCTTCATCACCGACTTTCAGACGGCTCATGCTGTCGGTCGGCAGGAAAACATTCATCGATACGTCAGTCGGATCCAACAGGCTGACAATTTTGTTGCCTGCTGCAATCACGTTGCCGACTTCAGCAATTTTGTATTCCACGCGGCCATCAATCGGCGCACGGATGTTCATATCATCATTGGCAGACGTGGCGGATTTCACTTGTGCTTCAGCTTGTTCCACACCGGCACGCGCTTCGGCAATTTGCGCGCCGGTTTGTGCCACCACAGCTTGCGCTTCATCGCGGGCGGCTTCGGCGGCTTTTACACCGGCAGTAGCTTGTTCGTAATCCGCTTGGCGTTTGGTCACTTCCGAACGCGAAACCAATTGATCAGCCAGCAATTTGCGGGCGTTGTCTAATTCCAGTTTCGCCACACGCTGCTGCTGACGGGCGGAATCGACATTGGCTTGCGCGCGGGCAACCGATTGCTGGGTTTGCGCTTTAGCGGCTTGCGCACGCGTAACCGCTTCTTGCTGACGGCGTGCCGCTGCCTGCGCTTCTGCCAAGCGGCTGGAGCTGGTATCGGACGATAATTCCGCCAACACATCGCCCGCTTTCACATCATCGCCTTCGGCCACATTCATTTTTTCCACACGACCACCATACAAACTGGCGACATCAATACGGTTTAATTCCAAACGGCCGTTGGATTGGGCGATGTTTTCCGGCAATTTGCCGCTTTGCTGTTGCTGCCAATAGTAAAAACCGCCGGCAGCCAATGCCGCAACCACGGCAATCGTGATGATTTTTTTCATGATTTTTCCTGTTTATCGGTGAATTTTGCGTGATGGGGAAACATGGCATTCAAGCACCAGTCGATGCGCTCGCTAATGGCTTCATTGGTGAGAATATCCGGCACTCGGCCTTTGATGGTATCGGGCAGCAAATCCATTTGACCGAAGCGTGAGCCAATAATCATCGGGGCATTTACCGCCGCGCTGAAATAGCCCAAGCGCTGCACATCGGTTGCCGGAACGCTGTTGTCCAGCTTGCCACACTCTTCCAACACTTTTCTGAATATTTCCATGCGCTTAGCGCTAGTGGTGCGGATAAAATGATTAATGACATCAACGCCGTTGGCGCTATCGGCAAACATGCGGTGAATCAACTGCAAATTATTGCGAATGTCTTCGGCTTACATTCGCATTTCAAGTGCAACGCTCAAATGCCATTGGCAAGGGCTGCTGAAAACAGATCACCCGGTGTCTCATAGTCCAATGTCTTTCTCGGTCGGCGG
>NZ_PDBT02000001.1:0-86194 GCF_002551535.2 Neisseria sp. N95_16 | reverse complement strand
CTGTTGTGCTTTTCGGTAACAGTAGGTTCCGTTGACGGAATGCCGTCTGATTTCCCGACTGACGGTGGCGGGATGACAACCGATGTTCTGTGCGATTTGGTTTAGGGGTAGGTTGCGGTAATGTCTGGAAATGTAGTATCTTTGGTGTGAGGTCAGTTGTGTGTAGGCCATATTGCAATCTTTCTTGTCAGGAAAGGCAGTATACCACCGCATACTGGCCTTTTCTGTTATTGGAAATTGCACTTGTTAGGCGAATGTAAGGCCGTCTGAAAACCATGCTTTCAGACGGCCTTTTCACGTTTAAAAATGCTACAATAAGCCTTTGATTTTTCCTACCCGATACCCATGAAAAAAGCCGCCCCAAAATCCTTTGAAGAAGCCCTGAAACGCTTGGAAACCTTAACCCAAGCCATGCAGAGCAGCGATATGCCGCTGGAAGACGCGCTTGCTGCCTATCAGGAAGGCAACGAATTGGTGCAATATTGCCAAGAAAAATTGGCCGAAGTCGAACAAAAATTGCAGGTTTTGGATGCCGGCGAACTGAAGGAGCTCAACCTTGACCCAAGCGAATGATTTAAAAGCATGGCAGCAAAAAGCTCAAGCGCAAACCGAATTGCTGCTGGAGCGTTTCTTGCCGTCTGAACACACCAAACCGGCCAAGCTGCACGAAGCCATGCGTTATGTCACGCTCGGCGGCGGTAAGCGGTTGCGCCCGCTGTTGGTGTTGGCCGCCTCCGAATTGGGCGAGGCTGACAATGTCGCGGTCGAACAAGCCATGGCCGCGATTGAGATGGTGCACGTTTATTCCTTGGTTCACGACGATATGCCGCCGATGGACAACGACAGCCTGCGCCGCGGCAAACCGACCTGCCATGTGCAATACGATGAAGCCACCGCGCTGTTGGTTGGCGATGCGCTGCAAACACAAGCATTTGATGTGTTGAGCCGCGCCACCGAATTGCCTGCCGCGCGCCAGTTGGCCATGTTGGCGACGCTCGCCAAAGCCAGCGGCAGCTTAGGGATGGCCGGCGGTCAGGCGATTGACTTGGCCAATATCGGTAAGGCGATGAACCAAGCCGAACTAGAAGAAATGCATGGCCTGAAAACCGGTGCGCTGATTCGTGCCGCCGTGGTATTGGGTGCGCTGGCCTGTCCCGATTTGAGCGACGAACACATCGCCCGACTCGACCAATACGCCACCAAACTGGGCTTGGCTTTCCAAGTGATTGACGATGTGCTCGACTGCGAAGCCGACACCGCTACGCTCGGCAAAACCGCCGGTAAAGATGCCGATAACGACAAGCCGACTTATGTCAAACTGATGGGCTTGACCGAAGCGCGCGCCTACGCTGAAAAACTGGTTGCCGAAGCTGTGGCCTTGCTGCAGCCGTTTGGTGACAAAGCTGCCCACTTGCGCCAATTGGCGGAATTTGTGACGGCGCGTAAGCATTGAGTTTGCTGCTTTGATGTGAAACGAGGCCGTCTGAAACTGCTAACCCTAAGTTTCAGACGGCCTTGTGTTATAATCGCTTCCGCATACAGGCCAGACAGACAGTCGCCGCGTAACGCGTAAGGCTTACGGGGAGGAAAGTCCGGGCTCCAAAGAGCAGAATGCCGGCTAACGGCCGGGCGTGGTAACACGACGGAAAGTGGAACAGAGAGCAGAACCGCCGATGGCCATGATTCTCGCCAGCCTTTTGTATCATTGCAAAATGAAATGCCGCAGCCATGAGTATGGCAAGGCAAGCAGGGTGCAAAAGGCTGGCGGGAAGGCACAGGTAAGGGTGAAAAGGTGCGGTAAGAGCGCACCGTGCGGCTGGTAACAGTCCGCAGCAGGCTAAACCCCATTCGGAGCAAGACCAAACAGAACGCATTGACGCGACTCGCCGAGCGTTCGGGTAGGTTGCTGGAGCGCATCAGCAATGGTGCGACTAGAGGAATGACTGTCCAACGACAGAACCCGGCTTATCGTTTGACCTGTATGCACAGAATGAATCAAGGCCGTCTGAAAATCAACAGCAGATTTTTCAGACGGCCTTTTATGTACATCAACTATGTTTATTCGCGGTTGCGGCTCATATCCGCTGCGGCGGTAAACAATACGTCGGTGGACGAGTTCAGCGCGGTTTCGGCTGAGTCTTGCAACACGCCGATGATGAAGCCCACAGCCACCACTTGCATGGCCACATCGTTGGAAATGCCGAACAAGGCACACGCCATCGGAATCAGCAGCAACGAGCCGCCGGCTACACCGGAAGCGCCGCAAGCACCGGCCGTGGCTACCAAGCTCAACAGCAGCGCGGTGAAGAAGTCAACCTGAATGCCCAAAGTGTGCGCTGCTGCCAGTGACAATACGGTAATGGTAATTGCCGCGCCGCTCATGTTGATGGTGGCACCCAATGGAATCGAGATGGAGTAGGTGTCTTCGTGCAAACCGAGTTTCTTCGCCAAGGCCATGTTCACCGGAATATTGGCGGCAGAAGAGCGGGTGAAGAAGGCGGTCACACCGCTTTCACGCAGGCAGGTCAGCACCAACGGATACGGATTGCGACGGATTTTCCACCACACAATCAGCGGGTTCACCACCAATGCGATAAACAGCATACAGCCGAGCAATACGGCGAGCAGTTGGGCATAGCTGGCCAAAGCGCCGAAGCCGGTTTCGGCCACGGTCGAAGCCACCAAACCGAAAATACCCAAAGGTGCGAATTTAATCACCCATTTCACCACGGTAGAAATCGCATCAGCCAAATCAGCCACGACTTGACGGGTGGTGTCCGAACCGTGATTGCGGATGGCAAAGCCCAATACCAAGCCCCAAGCCAAAATGCCGATGTAGTTGGCATTGGCGATGGCGTTCACCGGATTGGCAACCAAGTTCATCAATAAGGTTTTCAACACTTCGACAATGCCGGATGGCGGGGTAGTGGAAATATCGCTGGCGCTGGATAAAACGATATGGGTTGGGAACATCATACTGGCCAATACCGCAACCAAAGCAGAGGCGAATGTGCCGACGATATACAAGCCGATAATCGGTTTGATGTAGGCTTCGTTGCCTCTGCGGTGTTGGGAAATGGCTGCGACCACCAAGATAAACACCAAAACCGGTGCCACGGCTTTCAATGCGCCGACAAACAGGCTGCCGAGTAAGCCGACAGCCAGGCCTGCATTAGGTGCAATCCAGCCGACAACAATACCGATCACCAAGCCGATGGCGATTTGTTTCACCAGGCTGACGCTGTTGACTGCGTTGAGAAGAGGGTTTTCACTGGACATCATTCATCCTTGTGTTAAAAGTATGTTAAGAATAAATTACATTCTAAAATAAAACCTTACCTTCGGTGAAGATTTTGATCATAAATCAGATAATTTAGCATAAAATTCTTATATTTTTATAAATATAAGAATTTACAATCAATAATATATTAATTTTAATATTAAATTTTTTTGGTAAATTGCATAATATGTAGTATGGGTGAAAAATTGTTGACGACTTTTGCCCCCAATAAACATTTTCCGATTTTCAGACGGCCTAAAGCAATGTAAGCGCAGGATTCGGCTGTTAAAAGAAGGCATAAATAGTGTTAGAATCAGAAACCTCCGAATTCCCGTACTCTTTGGCAATATGAACAAGCTGACTCCGCCGATTCTCTTTACCACGCTGTCGCTGGCCTGTGCGCAGGCATTTGCGGCCGATGCGTTTGTGCCTCAGGCCGATGATTACGAGCCTGTGCCCGAATCGGAACGCACGCCGCCGCCGGGCATGAGCACGGAAACGGTCAAACTTGACCCAAAATATCCGGTTAAAGTTGAAACTGACAACAGCGAAGTCAAAGAAATGGTGGAAACCCATTTGCCGCTGATTACCCAGCAACAACAGGAAGAGCTGGATAAAGAGCAAGTCGGTTTTTTGGCGGAAGAGGCGCCGCAAAACGTGACAACCATGTTGCGCACCAAAGGCTATTTCAACAGCCAAACCAGTATTCGTGACGATCGCGCCACCGATGGTTATGTGGTCAACATTATTCCGGGCCCACGCACTAAAATCGATAATGTTAGCGTGGCGATTATTGGTGATGTGTTGTCTGAAGGCGATGTCGGTGATTATTACAAAAACGCCATGCAAAACTGGCAGCAGCCGGTGGGCGACAATTTCGACCAAGACCGCTGGAGCAGCAGCAAAACGTCTGTGCTCGCAGCGGTCACACGTAAAAAATACCCGTTGGCTAAAATCGCTAATTCACAGGCGACTATTGATCCCAATCGCAACATGGCCGACTTGGAAGTGATGGTGGAGAGCAACCGGCCGATTTATTTCGGTGATTTCCAAATTACCGGTACCAAACGCTATCCGGTGACCGTCGTCTCCGGCATGGCGCGTTTTGAACCGGGTGATCCTTACGACTTGGATAAACTGCTCGATTTTCAGCAGGCTTTGGAGCAAAACGGCCATTATTCCGGCGCTTCGGTGCAGGCCGATTTTGACAATCTGAACCAAGACCGTGTGCCGGTGAAGGTTAATGTGAGCGAAGTGAAGCTGCATAAATTGGAAACCGGTATCCGTTACGATTCGGAATACGGTTTGGGCGGCCGCATCGCTTACGATTACTACAATTTGTTCAACCGCGGCTACATCGGCTCGGTGGTGTGGGACATGGACAAATACGAAACCACCTTGGCTGCCGGTATCAGCCAGCCGCGTAAAAGCAACGGCAAATACTGGACCACCAATCTGGCCTACAACCGCTCCACCACACAAAATTTAGAAAAACACGCCCTCACCAGCGGTGTGTGGTATGTGCGCGACCGCAATAATATCGATGCCCGTGTCGGTTTGGAATTTATTATTGAAGAGCGCAAAGTCCCCGATACCGATTACGATTTGGGCCGCAGCCATGCCACCATGCTCACTGCCTCATGGAAGCGCCAAGACATCGAGACCACGCTTCGCCCTGAAAACGGCTACTATCTCGATGGCAAAATCGGCGCCACTTTAGGCAAAGTGTTGTCGTCCACCATGATGGCGCGCGCCCATGCCCGAGCCGGCTATTTCTTTACGCCGGAAAACAAAAAAATCGGTACCTTCATCGTGCGCGGCCAAACCGGCTATGTGTATGCCAATGAAGGCGAAGAAGTGCCGTCGAGCTTATTATTCCGTACCGGTGGCGCCTCATCGATTCGTGGTTATGAGCTCGACAGCCTCGGGTTGGCCGGCCCGAATGATTCGGTATTGCCGGAACGCGCTTTATTGGTCGGCAGCTTTGAA
Organism: Neisseria sp. N95_16; assembly: GCF_002551535.2. Classification (NCBI taxonomy): domain Bacteria; kingdom Pseudomonadati; phylum Pseudomonadota; class Betaproteobacteria; order Neisseriales; family Neisseriaceae; genus Neisseria; species Neisseria sp. N95_16. The sequence continues at coordinate 80,925 of NZ_PDBT02000001.1, read as the reverse complement.
TATCAATATCCGGTGACCAAAAGTTTTTCTGCCGCCTTGTTCCACGATGTCGGCGATGCAGCACCAAACTTCAAAAAAATGACCATGAAACACGGCACCGGTTTGGGTGTGCGCTGGTTTAGCCCGGTGGCGCCATTTTCGTTCGACGTGGCTTACGGCCATCAAGACAAAAAACTGCGCTGGCACATCAGCTTAGGTACGCGTTTTTAATGTTTCAGACGGCCTTTGATGCCATCTGAAAGCGCCCTACCCTGCGGCAAAACACCATATGATGTTCAGACGGCCTATTGAATGATTTTAAATGCCGTCTGAAAAATAAACTTTATTTTCTTTTATCGTAACCATGACCACAGAACAAGCACCTACCGCTGCGGTGGACACGCCGCCAACTGATAACAGGCCGTCTGAAACGCCGCCTAAGCGCAAACGCCGCTGGCTGCGCGTGCTGGCGTGGCTGGTGTTGTGTGCGTTGGTGTGTCTGCTCGGTTTGGTGGGGTGGGTGGCCAGCACCGAATCCGGCTTGCGCTTCGGTCTCTATAAAATCCCGTCATGGTTCGGCGTGAACATCAGCTCCAAAACCTTACAAGGCACCTTGATTGACGGTGTGCGCGGTGATGAATGGCTGATTGAAACCAAAGGTGCCGACATCAAAATCAGCAAGCTCACGCTGCAATGGGTGCCGTCTGAATTGACCCGCCCGAGCCTGCACATCAAAGAATTAATTGCCGGTGACATCGCCATTGTCACCAAGCCGACCCCGCCAAAAGAAGACAAACCTTCAGACGGCCTGCCTGATAGCATTGATTTGCCGGTGACCGTGTTCGTCGATCATGCCGAAACCGGCAAAATCTCTGTCGGCAAAAGCTTCGATGAGCAGACAATCTACGTCGAAAAACTCAAAGCCGCCTATCATTACGACCGCAAAGAGCATCGCTTAAATTTGGCCGAAGCCAAAACGCCGTGGAGCGAATCGGCCGGCGCGGTGGTGTTGGGTTTGCAAAGCCCGTTTTCACTCAATACCGCGATTTACACCAAAGGCGAACTGGAAGGCGAAACCATCCACGGTACCACCCGCTTTTGGGGCAGCCTGCAAGACGTGAATATGCAAATCCTGCTTGATGGTGAAAATGTACATTTGCACGCCAATTCCATCTTGCATCCCTTTGCCAAGCAGCTGAATGATATTGTCGGCGAAGTGCATGTGAAGGGCATCAACATCAATCCGGTGGCGTTTATCCCATCGCTGCCCAAAGCCAACCTGACCTTTGATGCCATTCTTGTGCCATCGTTTACCGACGGTATTGCCTTAGATGGTGCGCTGGACTTGGGCAATACGCAAGCCGATTTTGCTGATAATAATGGTATTCCCGCGCGCGCCGCCTTGGCAGAATTTACTGTTGACGAACAAGGCATGGTCAAAATCAATGAAGCGGAATTTGAACTGCTGCAACAAGGCCGTCTGAAAGCAGCGGGCAGCATCGATACCGTCAAGCAGCAATTGGATTTGGCCATCGGTGTGGAAAATGTCGCTGCCGCCGATGCGGTGCAACAAAACATTGCAGGCCGTCTGAACGGCAATATCAACGTCAAAGGCGAGACCGCATCGCCGAACATTGATTGGTCGCTCGACAGCGGTTTTGCCCGCACCACCGGCCTGCTTTCCATCCTCACCGACAAGCTGCAAGGCCAGCGTACGCTCAAGCTTTCAGATGTGAAATTAACGCCACAGGACGGCGGAGAAATCACAGCCGGAGGCGAGCTTCAGCTCTTTAAAAATCAACTGCTTAAGCTCGATATTGTGAGTAAAAATTTCAATCCGAGCAAGATGGATAAGCAGCTTCCGGTAGGCAATATCAACGGCAATATCGCGCTGACAGGCGAATTGGGCAAGCAGAAATTCGGCGGCAAAATGCAGTTTGGCCCGAGTATGCTTAATGGTGTGTCATTGAGCGGTAAGGCCGATATTTTGTATGAAGACCAACACCTGCCGCGTGCGCTGACCGACCTTAAGCTCGGCACCAATGTTATCAATACCAGCGGCAGCTTCGGCAAAAAAGGCGACCGCCTGAATCTGAATATCAGCGCCCCCGATTTATCGCGCTTCGGTTTTGGTTTGAGCGGTTTGCTCAATGCCAAAGGCTATTTGGGCGGCGATCTTTCAGACGGCATCAAAACGCTGGAAACCGATTTATCCGGCGAAGCGCGCGCCCTGCGTGTGGGCGATTTGCTCAATGTGCGCGATTTGGATTTCAAACTCAAAGGCTCGCCTGATGTGACCAAGCCGGTGACAGCAGAAATCGTGGGCGACCGGATTGTGTTTGCAGGCAAAACGCCGACTGTGATTGATGCCATCAACCTGAGTATGAACGGTACCGGTCTCAACCACCGTATCCGCGGCACCGGTAATATGGTTTTGGACAGCAAGCCCTACAAGCTCGACCTTGATGCCAACGGCGGCCTGAATCAAGACCTCGACCAATGGAAAGGTGTGGTGAATGCGCTCGACATCAGCGGCGCGTTTAACCTTAAGCTGCAAAACCGCATGAATTTGGAAGCCGGCGCCGAACGTGTGGCGATGAGTCCGGCGCGATGGGCGGCGATGAGTGGCGTGTTGAATCTGCAAAGTTTCGTGTGGGATAAACGTACCGGCATCACCACCAAAGGCAGTGCGCAAAACCTGCACATGGCCGAGTTGCATAATTTCTATCAGCCGCCGGTGAGCCATAATCTGGTGTTGGGCGGCGATTGGGATATGTCGTATAGCGAAAATGCGCGCGGCTACCTGAATATCATGCGTCAGGGTGGCGATGTGATTCTGCCGCAAAACAACCAGCCTTTGGGCTTGAGCACTTTGTCTTTGCGCACCCGTTTCCAAAACAACCGCATTGATGCGCGGCTCGACGGCCACAGCCGATTCGGCCGCGTGGATGCCGATGTTGGCATCAACCAACAATTTGGCGGCAATTTGGCCAATGCGCCGCTCACCGGTCGCGTGAACGCCAATATTTCCGATTTAACCGCCTTACGCCCGCTCTTGCCGCCATCGGCACAAAGCTTAAGCGGCAGCTTCGTCGGCACCGCCGTGTTGGGTGGGCGCGTGGCCACACCGAGCATCGCGTCTAATCTAAAGCTCAACACCAATTACGGCAACGGCGACGGCATCATCAACATTGGTCAGGGCAACAGCTTGGATACTTCGCCTTTGAGTGGCCGCATTAACCTGAATGTTGCCAATTTAGAAGTGTTCCGCAATTTCATTCCGGTCGGCCAAACCATCAAAGGCCGTCTGATTGGCGCGGTGAATTTGGGTGGCAGCGTCGGCGATCCGCTGTTTAACGGCACACTCAACGGCGACAATCTGTATTACCGCAATCAGGCGCAAGGTTTGATTTTGGACAACGGCGTATTGCGCTCGCGTCTGCAAGGCCGCCATTGGATCATCGACAGCTTGAAATTTTATCGTGGCGGCACGGTCGAGCTGAAAGGCCGCGTCGAATTGGAAGACGTGAATCCCGATGTTGATGTCGATATCGTGTTCGACAAATACCGCACACTTTCTCGCTCGAACCGCCGTTTGGCGTTAAGCGGCAGGGCCAAAGTGCTGTATAACGTGCAGCGCGGTGTGTCTTTGGTGGGCGGATTGAAAGCCGACTTCGGCCAATTCGGTTTCCAAGAATCATCCATGCCGACTTTGGATGGCGATGTGGTGGTATTGGGCGAGCCGCCGAAAGAGCAAGCCGCGACCACGCCGATTTTCATGGATTTAGATTTGGACTTGAACGACAGCGTGCGCTTTGTCGGTGAAGGCTTGAACGTGACCTTGGGTGGCACATTGAAGCTGACTGCCCGACCGGGTGAAAAGGTGCAGGGCATCGGAACGGTGAAGGTAGTCAAAGGCCGCTACAAAGCTTACGGTCAGGATTTGGACATTACCAAAGGCACGATTTCTTTCGTTGGCCCCTTGGGCGACCCGAATCTGAATATCCGTGCCGAGCGCCGCTTGTCGCCGGTGGGCGCGGGCGTGGAAGTGCTGGGTAATTTGAGCGATCCGCGCATTACCTTAGTGGCCGATGAAGTCATGAGCGAAAAAGACAAACTTTCGTGGCTGATTCTGAACCGTGCCAGCAGCGGCAGCGATGGCGATGAAGCGGTATTGTCCGCCGCCGCCGGTGCTTTGTTGGCAGGGAAGCTCAACGACCGCTTAGGTTTGGTGGACGATTTCGGCATGACCAGCAAACGCAGCCGCAATGCCCAAACCGGCGAACTCAATCCGGCCGAACAGGTGCTGACCGTGGGCAAACAATTGTCGCAAGAGCTGTATCTTGGTTATGAATACGGCTTAACCAGCGCCGAGCAGTCAGTCAAGCTGATTTACCAACTGACCCGCTCTATTCAAGCGATTGCCCGTGTCGGCAGCGAATCATCAGGCGGTGAATTGAAATACACCATCCGCTTTGACCGCTGGTTTAAAAAGGCAGATAAAGAAGCGGAAGCAACTATAGAACAAGAAAAACAACCTTAAAAAGCAGGCCGTCTGAAAAGTCATTTTTAGCTTTTCAGACGGCCTTTATGATGAAACCGCTTATCAGAAAGACAAACATGAAACCCATTATTTTAGATGGCGGGATGGGGCGCGAGCTGCACCGCCGTGGCGCACCGTTCCGCCAACCCGAATGGTCGGCACTGGCCCTGACCGAAGCACCTGATATCGTGCGTGATACCCATGTCGACTATATCCGCGCCGGTGCCGAAGTGATTACCGCCAACAGCTATGCGGTGGTGCCGTTTCACATTGGCGAGCAACGCTTTGCCCAAGAAGCCGAAAGCTTGGCCGCCACCGCCGGTCAACTTGCCCGAGAAGCCGTCGACCAAAGCGGCAAAGACGTGAAAGTGGCTGCTTCACTGCCGCCATTGTTTGGCTCATACCGACCTGATTTGTTCGACGCTTCGGCCGCGCCTGAGTTGGCCAAACCATTAATCAACGGCTTAAAAAACTATAACGATATTTGGCTGGCAGAAACACAAAGCAGCATTGCCGAAGCCGAATTTTGGCGCAGCTGTCTGCCGGATGACGGCAAACCGTTTTGGGTGTCGTTCACCTTGGAAGACACGCACGAACACGATGCACCGGTGTTGCGTTCGGGTGAGTCGGTGGCAGAGGCGGCGCAAGCCGTAGCCACTTTGGGGGCAGAGGCTTTACTGTTTAATTGCAGCCGTCCAGAAGTGATGCTGGCGGCAGTGGCATGCGCTAAATTAGCATTAGAAAAACAAGGTAAATCATTGAAAATAGGTGTTTATGCCAACGCATTCGAGCCAGTGGAAGATGAGATGAATGCCGCCAATGACGGCTTGGACGAAATCCGTAAAGATACCACGCCGCCGAACTATTTGCGCTGGGCGCAAGAATGGGTGGCGGCAGGCGCAGGTATTGTCGGCGGCTGCTGCGGCATCGGCCCTGAACATATTCAGGTATTGGCCGAACAATTATAAATCGCGTTTTAGACGGCCTCATTTTAGGTGAGGCCGTCTGAACATATGGATACTCAAAACGGATTAATATGCGCCCTACTCTTGTGATTAATATTATCGGCAACCTTATCGGCTGGGGGCTTTATTTTCTGTTGCTGCGCCGCTTGCCCCTGCCCGGTATCGTGCAAATTATCTTGGCGTTTGCGCTGTGTTTTGCTGGGATTAAAATCGCCGAAAAAATCTACCGACGTTTGAACTGAATCATCTTTTCGCTTTCTGGACAGACCTAAAAGAGCAGTCAATTCTCCTGCCTCCGAATAATTCCTTAGCTTAAAAAAGTGTAGATTGAAAACACTAAAATAAAGGATGAATGATGTTTAAATGACCGGCTGATAAGCAATAGATATATATGATGGATAGCCGGAGGCTCGACCGCCGATAAGCAGTGTATCGATGTGGATGTTACAATCATACCCAAGTTTTTGACGATTTCGTTTTGTCAGCCAATAGCAAAAGGCCGTCTGAAAAATGATTTTTCAGACGGCCTTTATCATGTGTAATCAGTAGCAATCAGTGGATTACAAACCTAATTGCTGCTCCAGTTTTTCTACCAATTCTTCGTCCAGATTCAGCGCTTCGGCCAATTGGGCGAGGAACACGATTTCTTTGCGTGACATATCATCACACACCACGCGGGCGGCAAGGTAGGCACCCGAAGCCAAAGCGCGGTCGTTGCCGACGGCTTGGGCGATATCGGCAATGCTGGCCGGATTGGCATATTCGGCAGCCAACCAACGCAAAGTAGCCGGATCGTCGCCGCTCTCGTTGCTGATGAGCTGTTTCTCGTTTTCATCGATCAGGCCGTCTGAAGCGGCGGCGGCAATCATGGTGCGCAATAACACGCGGCTTTGTTCTTCGGCTTTGCTTTCATTCGGCTCGAAATCGCTTTTTAAGGGCGCAGGCTTGGTCGGGTTGTTTTTCTGCCAACCTTGATAGGCTTGGTAAGCCAGCATGCCCAGCGCGGCCAATGAGCCGACTTTTGCCAGCGAACCGGTGTTTTTCTTTTTCAACAACATCGACACCAAGCTGGCCGCTACGGCGCTGCCGCCCAATGAACCGAGCAAACCGCCGTTGTTGGCACTTGCGGCAGGTGTGTTGTTTTTCTGAACGCTGTTCAAAACCAAATTCAATAAGCTGTTTAAGTTCATGGTCGGTCTTTCTTAATGAGTGAGTTGTGTTCTTAACATATCGGTTTTCCGTGCCATTGCCAAGCTTGGCGAAGGTTAAGTATTTGAAAAGCCTGTTTACATCAGTGGCCGTCTGAATACAATTTCTGCGCTAAGGGTATGTTTCAGACGGCCTTTTTAAGCAGGTTTTGTGTAAATCGGTTAAAATTGCCGCCCCCCACAAAAAATTCAGAAAGAGATTAATGTCTTCCAAATCCACAATCGGGCTGGCCGCGCTTACGGCGTTGGTGATCAGCTCCATGATTGGCTCGGGCATTTTTAGCCTGCCGCAAAACATGGCCTCGGTGGCCGGATCAAAAGCCTTGCTTATCGGCTGGCTGATTACCGGTGTCGGGATTATTTTCTTGGGCATTTCGTTTGCGGTGTTGGCACGTTTGCGCCCCGAACTTGACGGTGGCATCTACACTTATGCACGCGAAGGCTTCGGCGACATGGTCGGTTTCTTCTCGGCTTGGGGGTATTGGTTGTGTACCACGGTCGGCATCGTCGGCTATCTGGTGGTGGCGTTTGAAGCGGTCGGCACGTTCACCGATACGCCCGATTTTGTATTATTCGGCAAGGGCAACACCTTTTGGGCGTTTCTCGGCGAATCGGCGGTGGCATGGTTGATTTATTGGCTGGTGGCGCGCGGCATTAAAGAAGCGGCAGGCGTGAACTTGGTGGCAACGTTTGTAAAAGTGTTTCCGCTGATTTTGTTTATCGGTTTGGCGGCTTATTTCTTCAAAAGTGATGTGTTTATGGCCGATTGGACAGGTGCGAGTTTGGCCACGCCGGAAAATCCCGATGCCGGCATCATGAGCTAAGTGAAAAACACCATGCTGATTACGCTGTGGGTGTTTACCGGTATTGAAGGTGCGGCGGTGTTGTCGAAACACGCCAGAAGCCGTGCCGATGTCGGCAAAGCGACCGTGTTGGGTGTGGTGTTGGTGCTGGCGATGTATGTAGCGATTACCGTGTTGGCGCAGGGTATTTTGCCGCGTGCCGAAATTGCCGAGATGGCCAATCCGTCGATGGCGGGTGTGTTGGCGCACATGGTCGGCCAATGGGGCAAAGTGTTGATTAGCGTGTGTTTGATTGTGTCGGTGTTGTCGTCGTATTTGAGTTGGACGCTGTATGCCACCGAAATTCCGCACTTGGGTGCGAAAAACGGCGCCTTCCCGCCATCGTTTGTGAAGCTCAACCAAAACAGCGTGGCGCACGGCTCGCTATTGTTTACCACGCTGACGGTGCAACTGTGTCTGTTTTTGGTTTGGCAGACCGGCAACAGCTATGAAACGCTGCTGCTGATTTCCACCTCGATGATTCTGATTCCGTATTTTCTCATCGGCGCGTTTTTGCTCAAACTTGCCTTCACACAGAATTTAAGCATCGGCATCAAACTCATTGGCCTGATTGCCACCGTGTATGCGCTGTGGATTGTGTATGCGGCGGGCACGGAATATCTGCTGTTTTCTGTGTTGCTGTATTTGCCGGGCGTGTTGCTGTATCTGTATTCGCAATACAAACATCATGGCCGTCTGAAACTCAAGGGCTTTGAAAAAGCGATTCTGCTGGTGTTGGCGGTATTGGCCGTGCCTGCGGTGCAGCAGTTGGTGGCCAGCCTGTCGGCTTGATGCTAAATAAAAACCGCCTGCTTGTTAGGCAGATGGAAAACATTGATTTAATTATAATAAGGCCGTCTGAAAACGTTTTCAGACGGCCTTTGTATACTTTATTCAATCAAATCTGCGGCGCCACCGCTTTCACATAATTCAAACCGATAAACTGCTTTTCCGAATCCAATCCGGTAATGTTGAGTAACACTTGCGACTTGGGCAAGGTGTCAAACGGAATGCCCACCGCGCGGGTTACCAGCGGCAGCCCTTCGATGCGCACCAAGTCTTCTTTCAATACCGTGGCGGTGAGTTCTTTCGTGCCTTGCTGTTCCAAATACACCAAGCTCCAGTAGGCTTCCATTTGGCGTTGGAAATCGGCGTAGGCGGCATAGGCGGTGTCGAAATCGCGCAGCGCGGCGAAGAGTTCGGCATCGTTTTTTTGGAACAGGGCTTCGCTGTGTTCGTCAATCAGGCTGATGAGCTGTTTTTGGTTGATGTAGTCGGCGGCGCGGCGCAGCGGCGAGGTGAACCAGCCGTAATGTTGCACGCCCATGCCGATGTGCGGTTCGGATTGGGTGCTCATGCGCACTTTGCCGCTCGGCTGCACGCGGAACAAGCCCGGCAAATCGTTTTCATCGAGCATCTGCGCCCAAGTGCTGTTGGCCAGAATCATCATTTCGCTCACCAGCGTGTCGATGGGTGAACCGCGTTCGCGGCGGGTCACGGAGACGATGCCGTCTGAAGCCACTTCCACGCTGTAATCGTATTGTGGTGCGCGGTTTTCTTCGTATTTGCCGCGTGCTTTTTGGCGCGCGATGGCAAACTGATGAAACCAAATCAAATCCTGATGATGGTTGAACATGGCTTCACCGGCGGCATCCAAGCCGGTTGCGGCGTTGAAATGCGGCTCAATCGCTTGAATACGCAGGTTTTCGGCGATGTTGACCGCTTCGATTTTATTCACCGGCTCGCCGACCAAGTTGAATTCGGCATCGACATCGAAATAAATGCTCACCGCCGGACGGTATGTGCCTTCATCCAAGCTGAACGCGGCAATCCAGTTTTCCGGCAACATGGTGATTTTGCCGTCGGGGAAATAGGCCGTGCTCAAGCGGTTCATCACCGTTTTTTCAATCGCGCTGCCCGATTCAATCGCCAACGATGGCGCGGCGATGTGGATGCCGACGCGTTTCAGGCCGTTGCCCAAATCAGTCAGGCTCAAGGCATCGTCCACTTCGGTGGTGGATTCGTCGTCAATCGAAAACGCCGCCACATCGGCTTGCGGCAATTCAGGCAGTGGCGCAACTTCCATATCCGCCAACGCCGCGCCTTGCGGATAATGCTTCATTTCAAATGCATCGAGCAGGTATTGCGGCAGCGACGTTACCGCGCCGGTTTGCTTGGCCAAATCATAAGGCTGCAATTTCAACGCGTCCGCCGCCTTGATAAACGCCTTATAGGTCAAAGCCTGCTTGTCGGGCGCGTGTAAAATCGTTTTCAAATCCGCCGCGATTTCAGACGGCATTTCGCCCGCCTGTAAAGCCGCCGCCCAAGCATCAATCTGCGCATCTTGCTGCTTTTTGCGCTCAATCGCCGCCAAAGCTTGTTTCAAAGTTTCTTCCGGCGCGGCTTTAAACACGCCTTTGGCCTTTTTGTAGAAATACATCGGCGCGGCATACAGCGCAATCAAAGTCGCCGCCAGTTCCGACTGGCTCGGCGCGTGGCCGAAATATTCTTCCGCAATCGCTTCGGCGGAAAACTCGTCTTCCCCACACACTTCCCACAGCAAATCCGCGTCAATCTCAGCCGCATCCGTCTGCGCATTCTCTAAAAACGCCGCCATGTCGCCGCTAAACTCAGTAAACACATTATTCGCCTTCACTTTCGTGCGCTTGCCGTGTTGGGTATCGACTTGGTAAGTGGCATCGTTTTTCTGCACGATGGCAGCGACTTTAAACTGGCCGGATTCTTCGTAAAAAATATTCATTTGCTTGCGGTTAGGTAAATTTTTAAGGTGGGGATTTTAGCAGAAAGGCCGTCTGAAAGCAGGAAAAGTTTCAGACGGCATGGTGATGCATAATGGTGAAGTTGTTTTATCCTTGGGGTAAAGCTACAATCTTATCCATCAGATTAAAAAGGAGATTGCCATGAAGCCCTCTCTGATTATCAAAGAGCGCCGCCAAACCATTATGGCGATTTTGAGCCGCTACCGCATTGCCAATCCCCGCGTATTCGGTTCGATTTTGCATGGAAAGGATACGGATGACAGCGATCTCGATATTTTGGTGGATACGTTGCCGGAAACAACCTTATTTGACTTGGGTGGCTTGCAGGATGAGTTGGAAACCGAATTGGGCATTTCCGTGGACATCAAAACCCCGAAGGATTTACCGGTTTCCTTCCGCAACCAAGTGTTGATGGAGGCCAGACCCTTATGAGTAAAAGCAAGCGCAGTATGGATTATGTTCATCACATGATTCAGGCGGCAACCGATGCATTGGGCTATGTTGAAGGATTGAGCAAGGCAGATTTTGAGCAGGATAAGCGCACTCAGCAAGCAGTGGTGATGAATTTGCTGATTATTGGCGAAGCAGCAACTAAGCTGATGAATGATGCCCCTGATTGGGTGGCGCAACACAGTCATATCCCTTGGCGGAGTATGCGCGGTATGCGAAACCGTATTGCTCACGGCTATTTTGATATTGATATGGATGTGGTTTGGGAAACATTGGAAAGCGCGTTACCTGAATTGCTCACACAACTTGTGCCGATTGCTTCGGCTGATGACGAAGAGATTTCTTAAATCAAATTGAATTTTATAAATATCAGGCCGTCTGAAAGATAGCTTTTCAGACGGCCTTTTATATTCAATGATTATCTCATTACACAAACTTCCCCAACCAAACCGCCCACTGCTCATCAGTCGGCGCAGTAATCTGTACCGTTTCCCCGTTTTCCAAACTTTCAAACGACAATGCCCGCGCGTGCAGCATTAAGCGATTGGTGCCCAAGTGTTCGGCCACGGCGTGGTTTTGGCGCAGGTCGCCGTAATTGGTGTCGCCGACGATGGGATGGAAAATGTGTTTCATGTGGCGGCGCAGCTGGTGTTTGCGGCCGGTATGCGGAGTGAGTTCTGCCCATGAATAGCGTGATGTGGGATAGCGCAAGGCGGATTGGAAGGGCAATTCGGTTTGCGCCAAGCAGCGGTAATCGGTGACGGCATCTTGTAAGGTGGCTTCGGTGCGGCTTTCGGCGATTTGGTCGGGCTGGTATTTGAGCGGATAGTCGATGCGGTCGTGTTCGGGCAGGTGGCCGCGCACAATCGCCCAATAGGTTTTGGTGATGGTTTTGCGTTCAAATTGTTGTGTCAGTGTGCGTGCGGAATCGGGGTCGAGGGCAAACAGCAACACGCCGGAGGTCGGGCGGTCGAGACGGTGTACGGGGTAAACATGTTGGCCGATTTGGTCGCGCAGGGTCTGCATGACAAAGCGGGTTTCGTGGCGGTCGAGCCATGAGCGGTGAACGAGCATGCCGGCCGGTTTGTTGACGGCGATGCTGTGGGTGTCTTGGTGGAGGATTTCGAGCATGGGTGCGGCGGGGCGGTGGTTGAGTCGGACGGATTATACCGCGGATGGTACGAATCGTTTTCAGGCCGTCTGAAAAATCGTTTGCACGATTTCAGACGGCCTTGATATTGATTAAAAAGATAAGTCCGGTTATGCGGCGGCTGGTCGGGCGGATGAAAGCGAACCGACGGCTTGGCCGTGTTCGTCGAGAATCACGCAGAAGCTGACTTCGGCGTAGATGTAGCTGCCGTCTTTGCGTAGGGCTTTGGTGCGGGTGGCTTTGCCGCCGTTTTTGGTTTTTCCGGATGCGATGGCGGCATGAAAACCGCGCCAGTGCGGTTCGCGCAGCCGTTCGGGAATAATCAGGTCAAGGCTTTGACCGACGGCTTCGGCGCTGCTGAAGCCGAACATTTGCTCTGAGGCACGGTTCCAGCCGCGAATAATGCCTTGCCGGTCGGCAAAGATGATGGAGTCGGTCATTTGTTCGAACATGGCCGGATAGGGGAGGTTCATGCTTGCGTCCTTTCTTGGAAAGATGAATCGGGTCAGATGATTATACGGCCGTAAATGCGCGGTTGCATTGTCCGGATGGGGGAGGGCGTGTGCAGATATTGTCTTAAGCATCTGCGCTTGCCGGCATTGTGTTGTCAGGCAAATCGGTTACAATGGCTGCTCCACTTCAGGGAGAATAACGATGGGTCTGCATCAGAAATTGCCGCAGCCGATGCTGGCGGATGAAACGCGCCGCGAAATTCATGGCCGCGAGTCGTATCATGTGTTGAAGATTATTTCTGAGTTTGTCGAGTCGGGCGAGGAATTGCGGGCGATTCAGCCGGCGGTGAGTATCTACGGCAGCGCGCGCACGCCGGTGGATCATGCGGATTATCTGTTTACCGAACGTTTGTCGCGCAAGCTATCTGATGCCGGTTTCTCGGTGATTTCGGGCGGCGGGCCGGGCATTATGGAGGCGGCGAATAAAGGTGCGTTTGCCGGTGCCAGCCCTGCGGTGGGCTTGAATATTGTGTTGCCGCATGAGCAACATGCCAATCCGTATCAGGATTTGTCGATTAAATTCCAACATTTTTTCCCGCGCAAAGTGATGTTTGTGAAACACGCGGTGGCCTATGTGGTGATGCCGGGTGGTTTTGGTACGCTGGATGAATTGTTTGAAAGCTTAACTTTGGTGCAAACGGGCAAAACGCCGCACCGCCCGATTATTCTGGTCGGCAAAGCGTTTTGGGCGGGGCTGTTGGATTGGATTAAAGACCAACTATTGGGCAACCGTCTGATTTCGCCGGAAGACATGGGTTTGATGCAACTGATTGACGATGAAGACGAAATCGTCGAATACATTTTCGCCCATTACGAAAACCGTTTGGAAGATTTGTCGGAGCAGGGCAACGATACGTGGTCGTTGGGTTTGTGATGAAACATTAATAAGTTATTAAAAAGGCCGTCTGAAAACGCATGAATGTGGTTTTCAGACGGCCTTTTGTTGGTTGGCACTTATAGGCTGTTCAATAGGTAAAACCCATCATTGCCCTAAAGGCTAGTATGTGGATAATCCTAAAGAATTAGGTTTGTATGTCGGAAAGTTTAAAATAAATACAAACAATAATCGTTATCAAAAAATGATTGAATTTATTGAGGTTTTTTTGTGCTTTTCACAATATTAATCTTTAAATGGCTTATAATTTTGGATAAAATAACCAATTATTTTTCGGTATTTTGTGTTATCGGCCAAAGCGGTGGCGGGGCGGATGGATGTGCCCTTGCGAGTTGTGTTGCGGCCGGCTGTTTGGGCGAACAAAATACCCTTGACCATGTTGCTCATCCACACACTCAGGTGCAAGCATGTTAGCCAGTTACTTTCCCGTTCTCATTTTTATCCTCGTCGGCCTGATTGCCGGCGTGGCCTTTCTCTTATTGGGCTCGATTCTGGGGCCGAAAAACCACTACCACGAAAAAGACACGCCGTTTGAATGCGGCTTTGAAGCCTTTGAAAACGCGCGCATGAAGTTTGACGTGCGCTACTATCTGGTGGCGATTCTGTTTATTTTGTTCGATTTGGAAGTGGCGTTTATGTTTCCGTGGGCGGTAGTGTTTAAAGAGCTGGGCGTTTACGGCTTCTGGTCGATGATGGTGTTTATCGTGTTGTTGACAGTCGGTTTTATTTACGAATGGAAAAAAGGGGCGCTGGAATGGGAATAGAAGGTGTGTTGAAAAAAGGTTTCGTCACCACCAGCGCGGACACGGTGTTGAATTATATGCGTACCGGCTCGCTGTGGCCGGTAACTTTCGGCTTGGCTTGCTGTGCGGTGGAAATGATGCACGCTGGCATGGCGCGTTACGACCTTGACCGTTTCGGCATTATTTTCCGCCCGTCGCCGCGCCAGTCGGATTTGATGATTGTGGCCGGTACGCTCACCAATAAAATGGCACCCGCCCTGCGCCGTGTGTACGACCAAATGGCCGAGCCGCGCTGGGTGTTGTCGATGGGTTCGTGCGCCAACGGCGGCGGCTATTACCACTATTCTTATTCGGTGGTGCGCGGCGCCGACCGCGTGGTGCCGGTGGATGTGTATGTGCCGGGCTGTCCGCCGACTGCGGAAGCCTTGATTTACGGCCTAATTCAGTTGCAGCAGAAAATCAAGCGCACTTCAACCATTGCGCGCGATTAAGGAGACCGCATGGCAACGTTAAATCATTTATACGAGCAGGCTGTCGGCGTGTTGGGCGACAAAGCGCTAAACGTGATTCAGGATTTGGGTGAGATTACCGTCGAGTGTCTGCCCGAGCATTATTTGGACGTGATGACCACCCTGCGCGACCACGAAGCCTTACGCTTTGAATTGCTGGTCGATTTGTGCGGCGTGGATTACAGCACCTACCGTAACGACACGTGGCAGGGCAAACGCTTTGCCGTGGTCAGCCAGCTCTTGTCGGTGCAAAACAACCAGCGCATCCGCGTGCGCGTGTGGGCTCAAGATGATGATTTTCCGGTGGTGGAATCGGTGGTTGAGATTTACAACAGCGCCGATTGGTATGAGCGTGAAGCCTTTGATATGTATGGCATCTTGTTCAACAACCATCCTGATTTGCGCCGCATTTTGACCGATTACGGCTTTGTCGGCCATCCGTTCCGCAAAGATTTCCCGGTATCCGGCCATGTGGAAATGCGCTACGACGGAGCACAAAAGCGCGTGATTTACCAACCCGTTACCATCGAGCCGCGCGAAATTACGCCGCGTATCGTGCGCGAGGAGCATTACGGTGAGTGAAAACAAATTAAGAAACTACACCATCAACTTCGGCCCGCAACATCCGGCGGCGCACGGCGTGTTGCGCATGATTTTGGAATTGGAAGGCGAAACCATCGTCCGCGCCGACCCGCACATCGGCCTGCTGCATCGCGGCACCGAAAAGCTGGCCGAAACCAAAACCTACCTGCAAGCGCTGCCTTATATGGACCGTTTGGACTACGTTTCCATGATGGTCAACGAGCAGGCGTATTGCTTGGCGGTGGAAAAACTGGCCAATATTGATGTGCCGATTCGCGCACAATATATCCGCGTGATGTTTGCCGAAGTGACCCGCATTCTGAATCACCTGATGGGTGTCGGTTCGCACGCGCTCGACATCGGCGCCATGACTGCGATTCTGTATGCCTTCCGCGACCGCGAAGAGCTGATGGATTTATACGAAGCCGTGTCCGGCGCGCGCATGCACGCTGCCTATTTCCGCCCCGGCGGCGTGTACCGCGATTTGCCCGACTTCATGCCGAAATATGAATCGAGCAAATTCCGCAATGCCAAAGTATTGAAGCAGCTCAACGAAGCGCGCGAAGGTTCTATGCTCGATTTTATCGATGCTTTCTGTGAGCGTTTCCCGAAAAACATCGATACCCTCGAAACCCTGCTCACCGACAACCGCATCTGGAAACAGCGCACCGTCGGCATCGGTGTGGTGTCGCCCGAGCGCGCCATGCAAAAAGGCTTTACCGGCGTGATGCTGCGCGGCTCCGGCATTGCGTGGGACATGCGCAAAACCCAGCCGTATGAGGTGTATGACCTGATGGATTTCGACATCCCCGTCGGCGTCAACGGCGACTGCTACGACCGTTATCTCTGCCGCATGGCCGAAATGCGCCAATCCGTGCGCATCATCAAACAATGCGTTGACTGGCTGCGCGTCAATCCCGGCCCCGTGATTACCGAAAACCACAAATTCGCCCCGCCGAAACGTACCGACATGAAAACCGGCATGGAAGATTTGATTCACCATTTCAAACTTTTCACCGAAGGCATGCACGTTCCCGAGGGCGAAACCTACACCGCTGTCGAACACCCGAAAGGCGAGTTCGGCGTTTACATCATTTCAGACGGCGCCAACAAACCCTACCGCCTGAAAATCCGCGCACCGGGCTTCGCCCACCTGCAAGGCATGGACGAAATGGCCAAAGGCCACATGCTTGCCGACGTCGTGGCGATTATCGGTACGCAAGACATCGTATTCGGAGAGGTAGACCGATAATGTTATCCGCTGAATCTTTACGACAAATCGATACCGAGCTGGCCAAATATCCGGCCGAACAGCGCCGCAGCGCCGTGATGAGCGCCCTGCGTATCGCCCAAAATGAAAAAGGCTGGCTCGCGCCCGAAACCATCGAATTTGTTGCCGACTACATCGGCATTCCACCCGCGCAAGCCTATGAAGTGGCCACGTTCTACAATATGTATAACCTTGAGCCGGTGGGCAAATACAAGCTCACCGTCTGCACCAACCTGCCCTGCGCCCTGCGCGGCGGCATCGATGCCGGCGAATACCTGAAACAAAAACTCGGCATCGGCTACGGTGAAACCACTTCAGACGGCCTCTATACCTTAGTCGAAGGCGAATGCATGGGCGCGTGCGGCGATGCACCGGTGATGCTCGTGAATAACCACAGCATGTGCAGCTTTATGACCGAAGAAGCGATTGAGAAGAAATTGGCGGAATTGAATTAAAGGCCGTCTGAAAACAGAACCAACCCTAAAACCAAATAGGCAAACCCAAATGGCTATTTACCAAACCGGCGTGATTTTCGACCAAGTCGATGCCGCCCAATCCGATTGCTGGACACTCGACGCCTACGTCCGACGCGGCGGCTATCAAGCCCTGCGCCGTATTTTGACCCAGCCGATGACGCAAAACGAAGTCATCGAAGAAGTCAAAACCTCCGCCCTGCGCGGCCGTGGCGGTGCGGGTTTCCCGACCGGTTTGAAGTGGAGCTTTATGCCGCGCTCGTTCCCCGGCGACAAATACGTTGTCTGTAACACCGACGAGGGCGAACCGGGTACCTTCAAAGACCGAGACATCATCATGTTCAACCCGCACGCGCTGATTGAAGGCATGATTATTGCCGGTTTCGCCATGGGCTGTCCGGCCGGTTACAACTACATTCACGGCGAGATTTTCGAAGGCTACCAACGCTTTGAACAAGCCTTGGCCGAAGCGCGCGCCGCCGGTTTCTTGGGTCAAAACATCATGGGCACGGATTTTTCTTTCGAACTCTACGCCCACCACGGCTACGGCGCGTATATCTGCGGCGAAGAAACCGCCTTGCTTGAATCGCTCGAAGGCAAAAAAGGCCAACCGCGCTTCAAGCCGCCGTTCCCAGCTTCATACGGCCTGTATGGCAAACCGACCACCGTCAACAACACCGAAACCTTCGCCTCCGTGCCGTTTATCATTCGAGACGGCGGTCAAGCCTTTGCCGACAAAGGCGTTGCCGGTGCAGGCGGTACCAAATTATTCTGCATTTCCGGTCACATCGAACGACCGGGTAATTACGAAGTGCCGCTGGGTACGCCGTTTGCCGACGTATTGGCGATGGCCGGCGGTATGCGCCACGGCAAAAAACTCAAAGCTGTGATTCCCGGCGGCTCGTCTGCTCCGGTTTTACCGGCCGACATCATGATGCAGACCAACTTGGACTACGATTCAATTGCTAAAGCAGGCTCTATGCTCGGTTCCGGCGCGATTATCGTGATGGACGAAGACGTGTGCATGGTCAAAGCCTTAGAGCGTTTGAGCTATTTCTACTTTGAAGAATCCTGCGGCCAATGCACCCCGTGCCGCGAAGGCACCGGCTGGCTCTACCGCGTGGTGCACCGCATCGTAGAAGGCAAAGGCCGCATGGAAGATTTGGACTTGCTCGATTCAGTCGGCAACCAAATGGTCGGCCGCACTATCTGCGCCCTAGCTGATGCCGCTGTGTTCCCAGTACGCAGTTTTACTAAGCATTTCCGCGATGAATTTGTGCATTATATTGAACACGGCAAACCGATGAAGCCGAATAAGTGGTGTTGAGTTTCAGACAGCTTTTGGGTCGGGTAGGCCGTATGAAAAAGTCAGGCCACTTTAAATGCCGTCATTCCCGCGCAGGTGGGAATCCATGGTTGAGATGAAGTAGCTTATGTTTATTAAAGTTGCTTAAGGTCTGAGATGGATTCCCGCCTGCGCGGGAATGACGGCGGAGAGGGTACTTGAGCTGTCTTAAAGAACCCAGATGTACTAAAAACAGTAAACATGCCGTTTGAAACCTAAAAGAAACTTTTCAGACGGCCTACCGAAAATATTTTTAATCAAAGAAAAAAGTAACTAGGAAACCACCATGTTACAAATCGAAATCGACGGCAAACACCTGACGGTGGAGCAGGGTACAACGGTGATTGAAGCCGCCAACCGGCTCGGAACCTATATTCCGCATTTTTGCTACCACAAGAAATTGTCCATCGCCGCCAACTGCCGCATGTGTTTGGTCGAAGTGGAAAAATCCAACAAGCCGTTGCCTGCCTGTGCCACGCCGGTGACCGACGGCATGGTGGTGCGCACGCATTCGCCTTTGGCCAAAACCGCGCAAGCCGGTGTGATGGAGTTTTTGCTGATCAACCACCCGCTGGATTGCCCGACTTGCGACCAAGGCGGCGAATGCCAGTTGCAGGATTTGGCCGTGGGCTACGGCAAACCGGCCAGCCGCTACACCGAAGAAAAACGCGCGGTGGTCGGCAAAGACATGGGGCCGTTGGTTTCCGCCGAAGAAATGAGCCGTTGCATCCATTGCACCCGCTGCGTGCGTTTCACCGAAGAAATCGCCGGTGTGCAGGAAATCGCCATGGCCGGCCGCGGTGAGCATTCGGAAATCATGCCGTTTATCGGTAAGGTAATTGAAACCGAATTATCGGGCAACGTGATTGATTTGTGTCCGGTCGGAGCGTTGACCAGCAAGCCGTTCCGCTTCGATTCACGCACGTGGGAGCTCAACCGCCGCAAATCGGTGTCGGCGCATGACGGGCTCGGCTCCAACCTGATTGTGCAAACCAAAGACCACACCGTGCGCCGCGTGCTGCCGTTGGAAAATGAAGCCATCAACGAATGCTGGCTGTCCGACCGCGACCGTTTCGCCTATGAGGGCCTGTATCACGAAAGCCGTCTGAACAACCCAAAAATCAAGCAGGGCGGCGAATGGGTGGATGTGGATTGGAAAACCGCGCTGGAGTATGTGCGCAATGCGGTGGATTGCATCGCCAAAGACGGCAATGCCGATCAAGTGGGCATTTGGGCGAACCCGATGAACACCGTCGAAGAATTGTATTTAACCAAAAAACTGGCCGAAGGCTTGGGCATCCGCCACATCGATACCCGCCTGCAACGCCAAGACAGCCGCGTTTCAGACGGCCTGTCGGGCGCGCAATGGTTGGGTCAGAGCATTCAATCGCTGGCGGAAAACGGCGCGGTGTTGGTGGTGGGGGCAAACCTGCGCCAAGAGCAGCCGCTGTTGACCGCGCGTTTGCGCCGTGCCACGCATGGCCGCATGAAATTGAGCGTGTTGGCCGGACGCAAAGAAACGCTGCACATGCCTTTGTTTGCCCAAGAAGCGGTGCATCCGAATGAATGGGCAGGCCGTCTGAACGAATGGGCGCAAGACTTGGATCAAGACGTGGCCGCCAGCCTGTCGAATGCCGAGCAGGCTGCGATTATTTTGGGTGCGGAAGCGCAAAACCATCCCGATTACCCTGCGATTTACGCCGCCGCGCAACGTTTGGCCGGAGCCACCGATGCCACTTTGGGCATCTTGCCGCAAGCTGCCAACAGCGTAGGTGCCGCTGCATTAAACATCAACCAAGGCGACAGCATTCAAGCCATGATTCGCCAGCCGAAGCAGGCCGTGTTGCTGATGAATGTTGAGCCTGAAATCGATGTGGCCAACGGCGCGCAAGCCGTAGCTGCCTTGAAACAGGCCAAGAGCGTGATGGCGTTTACGCCGTTTGTCAGCGAGACCTTGCTGGACGTGTGTGACGTGTTGCTGCCGATTGCGCCGTTTACCGAAACGTCGGGTAGCTTCGTCAATATGGAAGGCCGCTTGCAGTCGTTCCACGGCGTGGTGCAGGGCTTCGGCGATTCGCGCCCGTTGTGGAAAGTGTTGCGTGTGTTGGGCAATCTGTTTGACGTAAAAGGCTTTGATTACCACAGCAGCGAAGAGATTTTGCAAGACGCGCTCAATCAGGAAATCGTGTCGGTGCAACTGAATAACCGCTCAACCTTTAATGGCGAAGCCGTTCAGACGGCCTCGAATCAATTGGTGCGTATCGGCGGTGTGGGTTTGTATCACACTGATGCCATTGTGCGCCGCAGCGCGCCGTTGCAAGCGACCAGCCATGCTGCCGTGCCGGCCGCGCGTGTGCATCCGAATACCTTGGCGGCCTTGAATCTTTCAGACGGCCAGCAAGCCGTGGCCAAACATGACGGCGTGGGTGTCAATGTGGTGGTGGTGGCTGATGCGGCCTTGCCGGAATATGTGGTGCATCTGCCGTTGCACAGCGATAACGCGGCTTTGGGTGCGATGATGAATACGATTGAATTGGCGGGGGCGTAAACATGCAAGAATGGCTCCAATCCCTGTTTGCCGTGACCTTAGGTTGGGGCGACATCGGCCTGAGCGTCGGCTTGGTGGTATCGGTGATTTTGAAAATCGTGATTATCCTGATTCCGCTGATTCTCACCGTGGCCTATCTGACCTATTTCGAGCGTAAAGTCATCGGCTTTATGCAGCTTCGTGTCGGCCCCAACGTGACCGGCCCGTGGGGCTTGATTCAGCCGTTTGCCGACGTGTTCAAGCTGTTGTTTAAAGAAGTGACGCGCCCGAAGCTGTCGAATAAAGCCCTGTTTTACATCGGCCCTATGCTCTCGCTTGCGCCCGCTTTTGCGGCGTGGGCGGTGATTCCGTTTTCCGAAGAATGGGTGCTCACTCACGTCAACGCAGGCTTGCTGTTTATTTTGATGATTACCTCGCTGTCGGTGTATGGCGTGATTATTGCCGGTTGGGCGTCGAACTCGAAATACTCGTTTTTGGGCGCGATGCGTTCATCGGCGCAAACCATTTCCTACGAAATCGCCATGAGTGCCGCGCTGGTGTGCGTGGTGATGGTGTCGGGCAGCATGAATTTTGCCGACATCGTGGCGGCGCAGGCCACAGGCATCGCCGGTGGTTCGGTGTTGTCATGGAACTGGCTGGCTTTGTTTCCGGTGTTTATCGTCTATCTGATTTCCGCCGTGGCCGAAACCAACCGCGCGCCGTTTGACGTGGCCGAGGGCGAATCCGAAATCGTGGCCGGTTTCCACGTCGAATATTCGGGCTTCGCCTTTGCCTTGTTCTTCTTGGCCGAATACATTTTCATGATTCTGATTGCCGCCCTGACCGCGCTGATGTTCCTCGGTGGCTGGTTGTCGCCCTTCCCACAAAGCTGGGGCTGGATTGGCGCACCGAGCGCGTTTTGGATGTTTGCCAAAATGGCGTTTATTCTGTTTGGCTATTTGTGGATTCGTGCCACATTCCCACGTTACCGCTACGACCAAATCATGCGTTTGGGCTGGAAGGTATTGATTCCAGTTGGTTTTGTCTGCATTGTGGTGCTGGCAGCTTGGATGGCGTCGCCATTGAGTTTGTGGAAATAAAATGATGGAGCGTGGGTGGCTCGCCCACATTTGATTTAGGAAATCTATTATTTGTATTTGTTGATACAGCAAATCCAAAAGAGTATGCTGCCGATTATGAATTAAATAACTTACTGAAAGGATTGATAGAATATACAGAGTTTGTCAAAATATTCCTATTAAGGAGAGATTGTATTTTCCTTTAATTATTATTTTAAATTGGCAGTTAGATAGTTTGAAAGATAGTCAAAATAAAGCTTGGGAAATATTGAAAGAAATTTATTATTATGATTTAGAATTTTTTAATAAAGATATGTCAACATTAGGTTCTGATGATAAAGATTGGAAATTTAAATTTAATGGCGTAAATTTATTTTTTAATATTAATCATCCGCAACATAAATTACATCGCAGTAGAAAGGTAAATAGTTTTATAACTATGGTTGTCAATCCTTCTGAAAATTTCCAGATTGTTGCTCCATTAGTTAATGGCGGAAGAAAAGTTTCAAATATGATTAGAGATAGGGTAAAAGTTTATAATAATGGTATTGTTGCAGAGACATTAGGAATTAGTGATGAAACTAAACCTGATTGGAAACAATATCAACATGAGGAAAGTGATGCTGAAATTCCTAGTGTTTGTCCATTCCACATGGTGGAGAAATAGAGATGATGACCTCTGTATTATTAACTTATATTCTAACTGTATTTGTATTTTTATTAATGCCTGGACCTGTTAATTTGGTTGTAGTTAATGCTGCTGCTAAATATGGATTAAAGGGTGCATTTTTTGCAGTTGTTGGGACAAATACAGCATCATTAGTTTTAATTTTAGTTGCAGGTTTAATGATAGCTGGTTTAGGAAAACTTGATACTCAATTTCTAACATTACTATCTGGATTTGGGGGGGGGTATTTGATTTATTTTGGTTATAAACTTTGGTTGGAAAGTAAAAATATAACTCAAAAAGATAAGGTTAATGTGGAAGTTGTTGCTTTATCAAAGGTTGTAATAAACTCATTTATGATTGGTATTTCTAATCCAAAAGATATTATTTTTTTTATGACTTTTTTTCCGCCTTTTATTAACCAATTAGATATGGCTCTATTCCCAAGTTTATTTATTTTGACGTTAATTTGGTGTGTTTTAGATTATAGTATCTTATTAGCTTATGGCTTGGGTATTTCTAAAATAATGAATCCCAAACGTGAACAAATTATTAATAGAATTTGTTCATTATTATTTATTGTGATTGGTATATATGCTGTGTTTCAGGCTGTCTGAAACCTCATTTTATTAAATAAACAGAAAAACCACTACCAAAAGGGTAGGAACAACATTATGGCAAACTTAGTCAAAACCTTTTTATTGGGCGAACTCGTCAAAGGTATGGGCGTAACGCTCAAAAACTTCTTCGCCCGCAAAGACACGATTTACTTCCCCGAAGAGAAAACGCCGCAATCAGTGCGTTTCCGTGGGCTGCACGCGCAGCGCCGTTATCCCAACGGCGAGGAGCGATGCATTGCCTGTAAGCTGTGTGAAGCGGTGTGTCCGGCGATGGCCATCAACATCGAATCGGAAGAGCGCGCTGACGGCACGCGCCGCACCACGCGTTACGACATCGATTTGACTAAGTGTATTTTCTGTGGTTTCTGCGAAGAAGCCTGCCCGACCGATGCCATTGTCGAGACGCATATTTTCGAATACCACGGCGAGAAAAAAGGCGATTTGCACATGACCAAACCGATTTTGCTGGCCATCGGCGACAAATACGAAGCCGAAATCGCCAAGCGCAAAGCGGCGGATGCGCCGTATCGTTGAGGCCGTCTGAAACGTTTCAGACGGCATACCGAGATTAAAAACCGAGAAAGAGTGTTATGACCTTCTCCCTGATTCTGTTTTACATTCTGGCCGCAATCGTGCTTTACGGTGCTATCGGCACGGTCATCGCCAAAAACCCCGTGCATGCCGCGCTGCATTTGGTGCTGACTTTCTGCGTGAGCGCGATGATTTGGATGCTGATGCAGGCCGAATTTTTGGGCTTGACGCTGGTGGTGGTGTACGTCGGCGCAGTGATGGTGTTGTTCCTGTTCGTCGTAATGATGCTGAACATCGACGTCGAAGAAATGCGCAAAGGCTTTTGGCGGCATGCGCCGGCGGCAGGCGTGGTCGGCGTGTTGCTGGCGGTGGCCTTGATTCTGATTTTGATGAACCCGAAAACCGATTTGGCATCATTCGGCCTGATGCAAGATGTGCCGGCCGATTACGACAACATCCGCGATTTGGGTCGTCAGATTTACACCACTTATCTGCTGCCGTTTGAATTGGCGGCGGTGTTGCTGCTGCTCGGCATGGTGGCGGCGATTGCCTTGGTGCACCGTAAAACGACCAATCCGAAATACATTGCACCGGGCGATCAGGTGAAAGTTACGGTCGATGAGAGCCGTATGCGTTTGGTGAAAATGGATGCGGTCAAACCGAGTCCGAAACCGGAAGAAACCGTTTCAGACGGCCAAACATCAGAAAGCGAGGGCAAAGCATGATTACCTTGACGCATTATTTGGTGCTCGGTGCGCTGCTCTTCGGCATCAGCGCGATGGGCATTTTCATGAACCGCAAAAATGTGCTGGTGTTGTTGATGTCGATTGAATTGATGCTGCTGGCGGTGAATTTCAACTTCATCGCGTTTTCACAGCATTTGGGCGACACCGCAGGGCAGATTTTCGTGTTTTTTGTGTTGACCGTGGCTGCCGCCGAATCCGCCATCGGCTTGGCGATTATGGTGCTGGTGTACCGCAACCGACAAACCATCAACGTAGCCGATTTGGATAAACTGAAAGGCTGATTTTCAGGCCGTCTGAAAACAGAATCGAACCATGAAATCAATCGACGAAAAAAGTTTACAACATGCTTACCGCCTGTTTGACAGCGGCGATATTGATAAAATGGAAGTCGGCACGACACGCGGCTTGCAGCAGATTCATGCTTATTTGTTTGACGGTTTATATGATTTTGCCGGCGAAATCCGCGAGCTGAATATTTCCAAAGGCGGTTTCCGCTTTGCCAATGCGCTGTATCTGAAAGAAGCCTTGGCGAAAATTGAAAAGATGCCGGAAAACACCTTTGAAGACATCATCGCCAAATATGTGGAAATGAACATCGCCCATCCGTTTTTGGAGGGCAACGGCAGAAGCACACGCATTTGGTTGGATTTGGTGCTGAAGAAAAACCTGAAAAAAGTCGTGGATTGGCAGCATGTCGATAAAACCCTGTATTTACAGGCGATGGAACGCAGCCCTGTCAACGATTTGGAATTGCGCTTTTTATTGCAGGCGAATTTAACCGAAGACATCGACAACCGCGAGATGATTTTCAAAGGCATCGAGCAATCTTATTACTACGAAGGTTATCAGAAGGGCTGAAAAGCCGTCTGAAAAAGCTGAAACATTTTTTAAATTAAAAGGTTCATTTCTATGAACGACATGACTTTATATTTGATGATTGCCTTGTTGCCGCTGGCAGGCAGCCTGTTGGCCGGCTTGTTCGGCAACAAAATCGGCCGTGCCGGTGCGCATACGGTGACGATTCTCGGCGTGGCGGTGTCGGCGCTGTTGTCGGCCTATGTGTTGTGGGGCTTTATCAGCGGCACGCGTGCGAAGTTTGATGAGAATGTCTATACCTGGCTCACCATGGGCGGCTTGGATTTTTCGGTCGGCTTCTTGGTCGATTCGCTGACGGCGATGATGATGATGGTGGTGACGTTTGTGTCGCTGATGGTGCATATCTACACCATCGGCTATATGCACGATGAAAAAGTCGGCTACCAACGCTTTTTCAGCTATATTTCGCTGTTTACCTTCAGCATGTTGATGCTGGTGATGTCGAACAACTTTATCCAGCTTTTCTTCGGCTGGGAAGCAGTGGGCTTGGTGTCTTACCTGCTGATTGGTTTCTATTTCAAACGCGATAGCGCGATTTTTGCCAACTTGAAAGCCTTTTTGGTCAACCGTGTCGGCGATTTCGGATTTTTGCTCGGCATCGGTTTGGTGTTGGCTTATTTTGGCGGCAGCTTGCGTTATCAAGATGTGTTTGCCTATCTGCCGCAGATTCAGACGGCCACGATTCAGCTTTTTCCCGGTGTGGAATGGAGCTTGCTGACGGTGACCTGTATTTTGCTGTTTGTCGGTGCGATGGGTAAATCGGCGCAGTTTCCGCTGCATGTGTGGCTGCCCGATTCGATGGAAGGCCCGACGCCGATTTCCGCGCTGATTCACGCGGCCACGATGGTGACGGCGGGCTTGTTTATGGTGTCGCGCATGTCGCCGATGTATGAATTGAGCACCATGGCCTTGAGCTTCATCATGGTGACCGGTGCAATTACGGCACTGTTTATGGGCTTTTTGGGCACGATTCAAAACGACATCAAGCGCGTGGTGGCGTATTCGACCTTGTCGCAACTGGGCTACATGACCGTGGCCTTGGGCGCGTCGGCCTATTCGGTGGCAATGTTCCATGTGATGACGCACGCGTTTTTCAAAGCCTTGTTGTTCTTGGCGGCGGGCAGCGCGATTATCGGCATGCACCACGACCAAGACATGCGCCACATGGGCAATCTGAAAAAATACATGCCGATTACTTGGATTACCATGTTGCTGGGCAACTTGGCCTTGATCGGCACGCCGTTTTTCTCCGGCTTCTATTCCAAAGATTCGATTATCGAAGCGGCCAAATACAGCACCATTCCGGGCAGCGGTTTTGCCTATTTTGCGGTACTGGCCAGCGTGTTTGTGACCGCGTTTTACGCGTTCCGCCAATATTTTATGGTGTTCCACGGCAAAGAAAAATGGCGTGAAATTGAACACCATCATTCAGACGGCCACGACGAACACCATCACGGTTTGGGCAAAAATGACAACCCACACGAAAGCCCGTGGGTGGTAACCTTGCCGCTGGTTTTGCTGGCAATTCCGTCGGTGGTGATTGGTTATATCGTGATTGAGCCTATGCTGTATGGCGATTTCTTCAAAGACGTGATTTACGTCAACCACGAAGCGCATCCGACCATGCAGGTGATGGGCGAACATTTCCACGGTGCATTGGGCATGGTGGCGCACAGCTTCCAAACGCCGGTGCTGTATCTGGCAATTGCAGGCGTGTTGGCGGCATGGTTTTTGTATGTCAAAGCGCCGCATTTGCCGGCCAAAATCGCCGCTATATTCAGCCCGATTTACAAACTGCTGGACAACAAATACTTCTTCGATACGATTTACTACAACGTGTTCGCCAAAGGCAGCCGTGTATTGGGTAATTTCTTCTGGAAAGTCGGCGACGTGGCGATTATCGACAACGGTATCGTCAACAATTCCGCCAAAGTGGTGGGTGCAGTCGCCGCGCAAGTGCGCAAAATGCAGACCGGCTTTATCTACAGCTACGCCGCCGCGATGGTGTTCGGCGTGTTGGTGCTGCTGGGGCTGACTTTCTGGCGTTTGTTTGTGTAGTAGGTTTCAGACGGCCTCAAGATAACAACCTTAACTGTTTAAATTAAGCTAAAAACCACAGGAAAAAAACATGTTTTCCAACCACTTACTCAGCCTGGCCATATGGGTGCCGATTGCCGCGGGCTTGCTGGTATTGGCCACGGGCAAGGATAAGCGTGCGCCCTTGGCGCGTATCATCGCGTTTGTCGGTGCTTTGGCCGGCTTCTTGGTCACGCTGCCCTTGTTTACCGGATTCGACCGCTTGAGCGGCGGCTATCAGTTCACCGAGTTTTATCAGTGGATTCCGCTCTTGAAAGTGAATTACGCGCTGGGTGTGGACGGGATTTCGGTGCTGTTTGTCATTTTGAACGCGTTCATCACGCTGATGGTGGTCGTGGCCGGTTGGGAAGTGATTCAGAAGCGCACGGCGCAGTATATGGCGGCGTTTCTCATCATGAGCGGCCTGATTAACGGGGCGTTTGCGGCGCAGGATGCGTTGTTGTTTTATGTGTTTTTTGAAGGCATGCTGATTCCGCTGTATCTGATTATCGGCGTGTGGGGCGGCCCGCGCCGCGTGTATGCGTCGGTGAAGCTGTTTCTCTATACGCTGATGGGTTCGCTGCTGATGCTGGTGGCGCTGGTGTATTTGTCGTATCAGGCGGGCGGCAGCTTTTCGATTGTGGAATTGCAAAACATCAAACAGATTCCGCTGACGGTGCAGCAATTGCTGTTCGGCGCATTTTTCCTATCGTTTGCGGTGAAAGTGCCGATGTTTCCGGTGCATACTTGGTTGCCGGATGCCCACGTTGAGGCGCCGACCGGCGGTTCGATGGTGTTGGCGGCGATTACGCTGAAGCTGGGTGCGTATGGCTTTTTGCGCTTTGTTTTGCCGATTGTGCCCGATGCCGCGCGCTTTTTTGCGCCGGTGATGATTGTGTTGAGCCTGATTGCGGTGATTTACATCGGCATGGTGGCTTTGGTGCAGACCGACATGAAAAAGTTGGTGGCGTATTCTTCCATCAGCCACATGGGTTTCGTGACGCTGGGTATGTTTTTGTTTGTGGAAGGCAGTCTGAACGATTGGGCGCTGAAGGGTGCGATTATCCAGATGATTTCACACGGTTTCGTATCGGCGGCGATGTTTATGTGTATCGGCGTGATGTACGACCGCCTGCACACGCGCAATATTGCCGATTATGGCGGCGTGGTGAACGTGATGCCGAAATTTGCCGCGTTTATGATGCTGTTTGGCATGGCGAATGCGGGTTTGCCGGCCACTTCCGGCTTTGTCGGTGAATTTATGGTGATTATGGGCGCGGTGGAAACCAATTTCTGGATTGGCGCACTCGCTGCCTTGACGCTGATTTACGGTGCGTCTTACACCTTATGGATGTATAAACGCGTGATTTTCGGCGAGATTCACAATCCGCAAGTGGCCGAAATGAAAGACATCAACTGCCGCGAGTTTGCCGTATTGGCGGTGTTGGCGGTGGCCGTGTTGGGCATGGGTTTGTATCCGCAAGCCTTTATCGAAGTGGTGCATCAGGCGGCCAACGACCTGATTACGCAAGTCGCGCAAAGCAAGATTTGAGGTGTGTGAATGAACTGGACTGATTTGAATTTACTTCCTGCCATGCCTGAAATCGTTTTGCTGGCGGTGTTGTGCGTGGTGTTGCTGGCCGATTTGTGGATCAGTGACGACAAGCGTTTTCTGACCCACAGCATGAGCTTGATCGGCATTGTGATTGTGACGCTGGTGCAATTGGCGGTGTGGGAAAAGGGTAGCACGTCTTCTTTCCACGGCATGTATATCGCCGACGGTATGTCGCGTTTGGCCAAACTCACGCTCTATGGCTTGACGGCGGGGCTGTTTATTTACAGCAAACCTTACAATCAGGCGCGCGCGCTGTTTAAAGGCGAGTTTTACACGCTGTCGATGTTTGCCCTGTTGGGCATGAGCGTGATGATTAGCGCCGGTCATTTTCTGACGGCCTATATCGGTTTGGAACTGCTGTCGCTGTCGCTGTATGCCATGATTGCACTGCGCCGCGATTCGGCCGCTTCCGCCGAAGCCGCCTTGAAATATTTCGTGCTCGGCGCCTTGGCTTCGGGCTTGCTGCTGTATGGCATTTCCATGGTGTACGGCGCGACCGGCTCGCTGGAATTTGCCAGCGTATTGGCCACGGCGTTTAACGAAGAAGCCAACGATTGGCTGCTGAAATTAGGCTTGGTGTTTATCGTGGTGGCGATTGCGTTCAAACTCGGCGCCGTGCCGTTTCATATGTGGGTGCCGGACGTGTACCACGGCGCGCCGACTTCGGTCACTGCCTTTGTCGGCACCGCCCCGAAAATCGCCGCCGTGGTGTTTGCTTTCCGCATTTTGGTGACCGGTTTGGGCACCACATTTGAAGACTGGTCGCAAATGCTGGCGATTTTGGCAGTGGCATCGCTACTGGTCGGCAATTTGGCCGCCATCATGCAAACCAACATCAAACGCATGTTGGCTTATTCGACCATTTCGCACATGGGCTTTATCCTGCTGGCGTTTATGGCGGGCGCGGTCGGCTTTGCGGCAGGCTTGTATTACGCGATTACCTATGCCGTGATGAGCGCGGTCGGTTTCGGTGTGTTGATGGTGTTGTCGAATGAAACCATCGAATGCGAAGACATCAAAGACTTGGCCGGCCTGAACCAACGCCATGCGTGGTATTCGTTTTTAATGCTGCTGTGTATGTTCTCGATGGCCGGTATTCCGCCGCTGATGGGCTTTTACGCCAAATTTGCCGTGATTAAGGCGCTGTTGTCGCAAGGCTATGTCGGTCTGTCGGTATTTGCCGTGATCATGAGTCTGATTGGCGCGTTCTACTACCTGCGTGTGGTGAAAACCATTTACTTCGACGAAGCTGATCACGACCAACCTGTCGGCGGCAATTATGCGGTGAAATTCGTGCTGACCGTTAATGCCTTGCTGTTGCTGCTGTGGGGCATCATGCCGCAAACCGTCATCGACTGGTGCGCCGCGGCCTTGAATAATACCTTGTAAACGACGAAGAAAAGTAACGGCAACCTGCAAAAGGTTGCCGTTTTTTGTTAAGATAGCAGATGTGTTGTTCAGACGGCCTGAGACCTTTGCAAACGCCCCATCTTTGGTACATTTCTTCGTTATGCGCTGCTCGAAAGCTTGCCTATCTATGTGATATGTCTGCGCTTTCTGTGCTGCTCTAACTGCGAACTGTACTCAAATCTGAGGTTTTGCAAAGGTCTCGGCCTGATAATGTTTTAAGGCCGTCTGAAAAACGTTGGGCTTAAACCCAAGTGACAACACTCCGCATAAACCAAAAAGATTTTTTCAGACGGCCTCAAAATATCATAGGCCGTCTGAAACCCGAAAGACCAAAATGACCGTATCCATGTATATCCTGTTGCTGTTGGCGCTGATTTTTGCCAACGCACCTTTTTTAACCAATAAGCTCTTGGGCGTGATTCCCGTGGCCAAAAAGCATTTTGGCCATCACCTGCTGGAGCTCTTTATCGGCTTCGGCATCACCGCCGCGCTGGCTTATCTGCTCGAATCCCGCGCCGGTGCCGTGCATCCGCAGGAATGGGAGTTTTACGCCGTAACCGTGTGCCTGTATCTGATTTTCGCGTTCCCTTGTTTCGTGTGGCGTTATTTTTGGAACGCGCGCAACGTTCAATAATGTTTCAGACGGCCTGTTTACCATATTGTAAAAGGCCGTCTGAAACCGCCCCGCTCCTGCAACCTGTCCCCTCCCCATGAGGGGGAGGGCTAGGGAGAGGGGGAAAACTTAAACATACAGCCCCCGATATTTTTTCAGCCACCTAAACCCATTGCACAACTTAGCCTGAAGTGAACCCACCATGACCATCCAAAACCTGTCGCAAGCCAAACTCATTGTTGTCAAAGTCGGCTCCAGCCTTGTCACCGCTGAGGGTAAAGGCATCGACCAAATCGCACTCAACCGTTGGGCGACGCAGATTGCCGAATTGAGAGCCAAAGGCGTGCAGGTGATTTTTGTCTCCAGCGGTGCGATTGCCGAGGGCATCAAGCGTTTGGGTTGGGTGAAGCGGCCTACCGCCATTAACGAATTGCAAGCGGCGGCGGCGGTCGGGCAGATGGGTATTGCGCAGGCTTACGAATACGCCTTTGCCTACCACGGCATCCAAACCGCACAAATCTTGCTTACGCATGAAGACTTAAGTAACCGCACCCGCTATCTCAACGCCCGCAGCACCTTGCTGACCTTGGTTGAAAAAGGCATGGTGCCGATTATCAATGAAAACGACACCGTCACCACCCACGAAATCAAACTCGGCGACAACGACACCTTGGGCGCGCTGGTGACCAACTTGGTTGATGCCGATGCGCTGGTGATTCTCACCGACCAAAGCGGCTTATACGACAGCGACCCGCGCAAAAATCCGCACGCCAAGTTTATCCACCAAATCGAAGCCGACCATCCCGAACTTGAAGCCATGGCCGGCGGCGCAGGCAGCAGCGTCGGCACCGGCGGCATGTACACCAAAGTGACCGCCGCCAAACGCGCAGCCTTGAGCGGTGCAGCCACCGTGGTCGCCAGCGGCCGCGAGCCGAATGTGCTGGTGCGCCTGCAACAAGGCGAATCCATCGGCACGCTGTTCACCAGCACCCACAGCCGCGTTGCCGCCCGCAAACAATGGCTGCTCGGCCATATCCAAATCGCCGGTAGAATCACCGTCGACAGTGGTGCCGCGCGAGCCGTGGCCGAAAAACACGCCAGCCTGCTGCCGGTGGGTTGTATCGGTGTGGACGGCCATTTCCATCGTGGCGAACTGGTGGCCGTGGTCGATCAAAACGGCCAAGAAATCGCCCGCGGCTTAATCAATTACAGCAGCGATGAAACCGCCAAAATCCTGCAAACCGATTCGCATCATATCCATGACAAACTCGGTTACGCGCAGGAAGAAGAGTTGATTCACCGCGACAATATGGCTTTGCGCCGGTAGGAAATATTAAAGGCCGTCTGAAAGGTATAGATTGCGTGCCTTTCAGACGGCCTTTTATTTCGCTAAATCAATATATTATTCAATAAAACTGAATTCTGCTAAAATTAATTTTCTTGATTTCAGACGGCCTAAGCTATGCAAAAAATCACCTTGATTTGGTTTCGCCGCAATTTACGTCTGTCCGACAATGCCGTGCTGCAACACGCTGTGATGCGTGGCTTGCCGCTTACGGCGGCGTATGTTTTGCAGCGACCGTCTGAAAGTGTGAATCCGCGCCAAGCGGCGTTTCATCATCAGGCAGCAGCGGAATTGTCGGCGGCCTTGGCAGAAAAGGGTGTGCCGCTGTTTGCCGTGCAGGGCGATGTGGCGGAAGCCATGCTGGATTTGGCCACGCGGTTGAACGCGCAATATGTGTTGGTCGACGAAGCCTACACGCCGTCTGAAATTGAGCGCGACAACCGCATTTGGCGGCTGCTGGACGCACAAGGCATTGCCTTTGAGCGTTTTAACGACCGCACCGTCTTTGCCAAGGCCGACATCATGAGCGAACACGGCCGCCCGTATCTGGAATTTGCCCCGTATAAACAGGCGTGGTTGCACGCTTTTGCGCAGCAGTTTACGGAACAAAGGCCGTCTGAACAGCCCAAAATTCCGTTTCAGACGGCCTTTGCCGATTTGCCCCCGTTTCCAGAAATGGAACCGATCGCATTGATGCAGCAAGGCGGTGAACAGGCGGCGTGGCGGCAATGGCAGCAGTTTGCGCCGCAATTGGGCGTGTATCCTTTACTGAAAGATTTTCCTGCCAAAAAAGCCACGTCGCAATTGGGTGCGTATTTGTCCGCCGGTTGCATTTCGCCGCGTATGTTGGCCGTTGAAGCCGCTGCACGCGGTGCGCATGATTGGTTGGAAAACCTGATTCGGCGTGATTTTTACCAGCAATGGATGTTCCATCATCCCGAAGCGGCGCAGCAAATGGATGATGACATTGCCGTCAACGCCGATTTTTTCCGCCGTTGGACACAAGGCGAAACCGGTTTCCCGCTCATCGATGCCGCCATGCGTTGTTTGCAGCGCAGCGGCTGGTTGCCGCCGGTGTTGCGGCGGGTGGTGGCGCAGTTTTGGTGCGTGACCTTGCAACAACCTTGGCAGCACGGCGCGCGTTGGTTTGCGCAAAATCAGTTGGACGATGATGCCGCCGTCAATCTCGGCAACTGGCAAACTGCCGCCGGATTATTGTCGCTGCACACACCGCGCGTGCCGCATCCGACTGTGGCCGCACAACAATTCGACCCCGACGGCACGTTTATCCGCCGCCATCTGCCCGAGCTTGCCCATCTTCCCAAAGACGTGATTCACGCGCCGTGGCTGGCGCGTGCTGATGTCGATCGGCATGGCTATCCGCTGCCGATGGTGGAGATTTGAAACGTATTGCCGACTAAGAAAGGCCGTCTGAAAATAAAAAGATCGAAAATCGATATTTTTCAGACGGCCTAGACGATTCTATTTTAACAACAATAAACCCTTTAAACCTCAACATTTATGCGCTCCTTCACATTCAAAAAACCGTCTTTCTTCAAAACTTCCGCCTTTTCTCGCCGCCGGATGTCCGAGCGTACGCACTTTGTTGAAAGCTGGCTCAATTCTTACGAACGCTACCGCTACCGCCGCCTGATTCATGCCGTGCGTTTGGGCTTGGCGGTGGTGTTTGCCACGCTGTTGGCGCGTCTGCCGCAGGTCGAGCACGGAGAATGGATCGGTATGACGGTGTTCATCGTGTTGGGTATGTTGCAGTTTCAGGGCGCGATTTATTCCAAGGCGGTGGAACGGATGCTCGGCACGGTCATCGGTTTGGGCGTGGGCTTGAGTGTGTTGTGGTTGAACCAGCATTATTTTCACGGCGGCATTTTGTTTTATGTGGCGGTGGGCGTGTTGAGCGCGTTGTCGGGCTGGGCGGCGGTCGGTAAAAACGGCTACATGCCGATGCTGGTCGGCTTGACCATGTGTATGCTGATTGGCGACAGCAGTATGGATTGGCTCGACAGCGGCGTGACCCGTGCGTTGAACGTGTTGATTGGCGCGCTGATTGCGATTGGTGCGGCTAAATTATTGCCTTTGCGCTCGACTTTGATGTGGCGTTTTATGCTGGCAGACAATTTAACCGAATGCAGCCGCATCATCGCTGAAGTGAGCAACGGCCAACGCATGACGCGCGAACGTTTGGCGCAAAACCGCGCCCAAATGAAGCAAATTAATGCGCTTTTGGTGAAAAGCCGCAGCCATCTCGATGCCATGTCGGGTGAGAGCCATATCAGCAAACCGATGATGGAGTCGATGCAGTTGGCGCACCGCAAAATCGTCAACAGCACCGAATTGCTGCTCACCACTTCGGCCAAGCTGCAGCAGCCGGAAATCAGCGAAGCGGAAGCCAAGCTCATCAGCCGCCAGTTTGCCCAATTGCAGCGCGAATTGCGTTTGACCGTGCGCCTGATTAAAGGCCACTACGCGCGCCGCATTCGTTTTGACAACGGCCCGAATCCCGAATTGGAAAAGCTGGCGCAGCATTTGCCGTTTGATTGGCAGGGTTTTTTATGGCTCGGTGCCAATACCCGCAACGAAGTTTCCGGCTTGGTGATTTTGTTGCAGCGCACCCGCCGCCGCTGGCTCGATGGCTATGAGTTGCAACGTTTGCGCACTTATTTGCTGGAGCGTAGGGCAGGCGAAGTTTCGGAAGAGCAGGCCGTCTGAAAATAAATTTGAGTTTGTCATCAAAAAACGGGTGCGCTATTGTAGGATGATGCACTTTCACTAAAACAATAATCTGTTAATGTCAGCTTATCCACAAGGCCGTCTGAAAGCCGATGATTCATGTTTTCAGACGGCTTTTGTTTTCCGTTTGCGATTAAATAAGCTAGAATATTGACTAAATAACGACAACCACAAAGTAGAAATAGCATGATAAACCGTTGGCTTTACACACAACTTTGGAAAACAGTGCCGCCGCTGATCCGCCGCTACCTAAAAAAACGTGCCGACAAATCGCCTGCTTATTTGGATAACTGGGACGAACGTTTCGGCGCGCCTTTGCACAATCCGGTGCAACAGCCGATTTGGATTCACGCCGTGTCGGTGGGTGAAACCCGCGCCGTGCAGCCCTTGATTACTGCCTTGCGCCGTTATTTTGCCGATGCGCCGCTGTTGCTGACGCAGATGACGCCGACCGGCCGCGCCGCCGCTGAAGAATTGTTCCCCGATGCGCAATGCCGTTATCTGCCTTATGACAAGCCGGAGTGGATTGAGCAATTTTTGCGCGAACACAAGCCGCGGTTCGGTGTGTTGATGGAAACCGAAATCTGGCCGAATTTGATTTACGGTTGTGCCGAAGAGGGCGTGCCGCTGTTTTTGGCGAACGCGCGCTTGTCGGAAAAATCGCAAAACGGCTATTTGAAAATCCGCCGCTTGGTCGCACCTGCCATGCAAACTTTGTGTGGCTGCTTTGCCCAAACCGCCGCCGATGCCGAGCGCCTGCATTTAATCGGCGCGTCGAATGTGCATGTCTGCGGCAACACCAAATACGATATCACCCCGCCGGAAGGCATGCGCTCGTTGGCGGCAGCATTTAAGGAACGCATCGGCAACCGGCCGGTGGTGTTGTGTGCCAGTACCCGTGCGCACAAAGGCACCGATGAAGCGGAGTTATTATTGAAAGCATGGCAGCGCTATCAAGGCGATGCTTTATTAGTGATTGTGCCGCGCCATCCCGAGCGTTTTCAGACGGCCTTTGATACTGCTGCCAGTTTAGGCTTTACGGTACAAAAACGCAGCGACAATGACTTGGTGTCGCCGCAAACGCAAGTGTGGATTGGTGACAGCATGGGCGAATTGTTTGCCTATTATTTGAGCGCAAATGTGGCGTTTGTCGGCGGCAGTTTGGTCGATACCGGCTGTCAAAACATCATCGAGCCGATTGCTTGCGGCGTGCCGACTTTGTTTGGTCCGTCCACTTATAATTTTGCTGCCGCGTGTGATTTGGCGGTTAAAGCCGGTGCGGCGCAACAGATTAAGAGTGCAGAAGAGTGGTTGCAAGCCGCTGAAACCTGTTTGAATGATGCAGAAGTGAGCAACCGGTTTAGCGGCAATGCCGAAGCGTTTGTGTCGGCACACCGCGGCGCGAGCGAGCGCATGGCTTATGAAATCGGCAAAATGATTTTGAAAAAAGAAGTGCTGCGCTTTAAGAAAGACGATGCACAAGAAACTACGCCGGTGATTGTGGGCAAATAAGTTTTTCCACATAAGAAAAGGCCGTCTGAAACCAACTGGAGTTAAGGTTTCAGACGGCCTTTATTGTTTGGCCGGATTAACGGTTTACTTGGCTGCCGATTACCCCCCCCAAGGCTGCACCGCCCAAAGTAGAAGCTGTATCGCCGCCCAACAGGTTACCTGCTACACCGCCGACAACAGCGCCGGTTGCGGTATTGCGTTGAGAAGTTGACATGCCGGCACATGCGCTCAAAGAAGCGGCAACGGCAATCAGGGCAACGGTTTTGGTGATCATTGATTTCATAAAAGTCTCCAATCCAAAAGGATTCTTGTTGTTCGGTGTTGTTTGGCTAGTATGGCACAAACTTGGTTTAATAATATCTTATAAAAGTAAAGACTCTTTAAACTAAGAAAATTTTTTTATGCGTGGCACTTCTTTTACAGCGGGTGTACACTATGGCGGCAATTTTAGAAGAATGAATAGAGAATCAGCGATGAGTATTTATGCGGTGGCACACATTGTGCATTTATTTTGTGCGATTGCTTTTGTCGGCGGCGTTTTTTTTGAAATGCTGGTGTTGTCGGTTATGCACACCAAGCGCGTATCGCGCGAGGCGCGGCGCGAAGTGGAAAAAGCGATGTCGTATCGCGCCGTGCGGGTGATGCCGCCGGTGGTGATTGTGTTGTTTTTATCGGGCTTGGTGATGGTGTTTGAACGCTATGTGCCGGTGTTTCATCAGCCGTTTGCATCGTCTTTCGGTACGATGCTGTTTCTCAAGGTATTGCTGGCATTTAGCGTGTTGCTGCATTTTGCCATCGCCGTGGTCAAAATGGCGCGCGGCACCTTAACCGTGGGTTGGTCGAAATATATTCATGTTGTGGTGTTTACCCATATGCTGCTGATTGTGTTTTTTGCCAAAGCGATGTTTTATTGGGTGTGGTGACAACAAGATGAAAAAAAAGATGAGACCTTTGCAAAATCCCTATCTTTGGCACATTTCTTCGTTGTGCGCTGCTCGAAAGCTTGCCTATCTTGATGATATGTCTTCGCTTTCTGCGCTGCTGCAACTTTGAACTGTGCTCAAATCTAGGGTTTTACAAAGGTCTCAGGCCGTCTGAATATTCAGGCGGCCTTTTTGCGGCAGGATACTAAAATTATTTAGTGGCTGCTTCTTTGGCTACGTCAGCCGCATCGTTTGCCGCATCTTTGGCATCGTTTTTGGCATCAGTCATGGCAGAAGCGGCGTTATCAGTGGCTTCTTTTACCGCAGCAGCTGCATCGTTTGCAGCACCTTTGGCATCAGAGGCTACGGCTTGAGCCGCTTCTTTAGATTCTTGTTTGGCTTCTTGTGAACAAGCGGCCAAACCGGCTACCATCATCGCAGCAATCAGAAATTTTTTCATATTTTGTCCTTTCATTATCAACGTATCGGTTTTGAGCCGATGGAAAATCATAGCACAGCGTATGCATTGCGACAGCTTTATTTCAATCAAAAATGCCTGAAATAAAAATTTTTTCAAAAAAGTGTTGACAGTAAAAAATCCGGTCTCTATAATACGCAGCTTATCGGGTCGTTAGCTCAGTCGGTAGAGCAGCGGACTTTTAATCCGTTGGTCGAAGGTTCGAATCCTTCACGACCCACCAGATAAAGAAAACCTGCTTAGCAATAAGCAGGTTTTTTTACGCTTGTTGCAAAAGGTTGTGTGCGATTTCAGACGGCCTTTACTAGATAAAACAAGCGGTTTCGCGTAAAATATGCGCAATTTTATTATCTTCTCAAAAGGCCGTCTGAATCTGCGGCCTGTCTTTATTTTTGGAAAACACCATGAGCGAACAGCACAATCCGTCTGTCGAGCCGCAACTTGACGAAAACCAAATCATGGCCTTGCGCCGCGAGAAACTCAACGACATCCGCAAAGTACGCAATGCCTATCCCAACGATTTCAAACGCGACAGCTTTGCCGCCGATTTGCACAACCAATACGATGCCTTGAGCAAAGAAGAGCTTGATCCGCAAGCCGTGCCGGTGAAAATTGCCGGCCGCATGATGCTCAAGCGCGCGATGGGTAAAGCCAGCTTTGCCACCATTCAAGATGCCAGTGGTCAAATCCAGCTGTATATCAACAATCAAGGCGTAGGCGAAGCGGCGCACGATGATTTCAAACATTGGGACATGGGCGACATTGTCGGCGCGGAAGGCACGTTGTTCAAAACCAACCACGGCGAATTGACCGTGCGCGTGTCGGCGATTCATTTACTGAGCAAATCGCTGCGTCCGCTGCCGGACAAACACAAAGGCTTGTCTGACCAAGAAACCAAATACCGCCAGCGTTATGTTGATTTGATTGCCAATGAAGAATCGCGCCAAACCTTCATCAAACGCAGCCAGATTATCCAATCAGTACGCAATTTCATGGTGGGCGAGCAGTATTTGGAAGTGGAAACGCCGATGATGCACCCGATTCCGGGCGGCGCCACGGCCAAACCGTTTGTGACCCATCACAATGCCTTGGATATTCCGCTGTATCTGCGTATCGCGCCGGAATTGTATCTGAAACGCTTGGTGGTTGGCGGTTTGGAGCGTGTGTTTGAAATTAACCGCAGCTTCCGTAACGAAGGTATGTCGGTGCGCCACAATCCTGAATTCACCATGATTGAGTTCTACGAAGCGTTTTCCGATTACGAACGCATGATGCAAATGGCGGAAGACATCATCCGCAGCGCATCGGTAACAGTTAACGGCACCGCCAAAATCAGCTACAACGGCAAAGAAGTCGATTTGGAAAGCCCGTTTGAGCGTTTGACAATTTTAGGTGCGATTAAAAAATACAACCCGCACTACACCGACGAGCAGTTGAACGATGCCGAATGGCTGAAAAAAGAAATTGTCAAACACGGCGAGAGCCTGCCGCCTTCACCGGGCATTGGCAGCCTGCAATTGGCGTTGTTTGAAGGTTGCGCCGAGAGCAAATTGTGGAACCCGACCTTCATCGTGGATTATCCGGTCGAAGTGTCGCCATTGGCACGCGCCTCCGACAGCAAACCGGGTTTGACCGAGCGTTTTGAATTGTTTGTGGTCGGCCGCGAATTGGCCAACGGCTATTCTGAGTTGAACGATCCGGAAGACCAAGCAAACCGCTTCAAATCGCAAGTGGCACAAAAAGATGCCGGCGACGATGAAGCCATGCATTACGATGCCGACTACATCCGCGCGATGGAATACGGTTTGCCGCCGACCGGTGGTTGCGGTATCGGCATCGACCGTTTGGTGATGCTGCTGACCGATGCACAAACCATCCGTGATGTGATTTTGTTCCCACAAATGCGTCCGGAATAAAACGTTATTTTCAAGGCCGTCTGAAACGTTCAGACGGCTTTTTCTTGTGAATGATGGTGTACGGTTGCAGTAAAGATGTTGGCATTTCTGAAAATACAACCATTTAAACAGGCGCTTACACAAATATCAACAATCTGCTACAATCGTTTACAATTCAGACGGCCTGATTGAACAGGCCGTCTGAAACCGTTTTTGATTTTGAAAGGTGACTATGACCGAATCTTTACACCAATGGGTGAATGCCATCAACGGCCCGCTGTGGAACGGCCTGATTTTCTTATTGCTGGGCGCGGGTTTGTTTTTTACCGTAGCGACCGGTTTTGTCCAATTCAGACTGTTTGGCCGCAGCGTAAAAGAAATGCTAGGCGGCCGCAAGCAAGGTAGCGATCCGCATGGGATTACGCCGTTTCAAGCGTTTGTGACCGGTTTGGCCAGCCGCGTGGGCGTGGGCAATATTGCCGGTGTGGCGATTGCCATCAGTGTCGGCGGTCCGGGCGCGGTATTTTGGATGTGGATAGTCGCCTTAATCGGCATGAGTTCGGCCTTTGCCGAATCGTCTTTGGCGCAGCTGTTTAAAATCCGCGATTACGACAACCATCATTTCCGCGGCGGTCCGGCATATTACATTACGCAGGGTTTGGGTCAGCGTTGGTTGGGCGTGTTGTTTGCCTTGAGCCTGATTTTCTGTTTCGGCTTCGTGTATGAAGCGGTGCAATCCAATACCATTGTGGCGGCGACCGAAGTGGCATGGGGTTGGAACAAACACGTGACCGGCGTGGCCTTGGTGATTCTCACCGCACCGGTGATTTTCGGTGGCATCCGCCGCGTGGCGAAGCTGGCTGAAGCAATTGTGCCGCTGATGGCGGTATTGTATCTGCTGCTGGCGCTGTATATCGTGTTTAGCAATCTGAACATGATTCCGCAAGTCTTCAGCATGATTTTTGCTGATGCGTTTAAAGTCGATGCGGCCGGTGGCGGTTTGCTCGGTGGCCTGATTTCGCAAACCATGATGATGGGTATCAAACGGGGACTGTATTCCAACGAAGCAGGTCAGGGTTCGGCACCGAATGCGGCCGCTGCGGCGGAAGTAAAACATCCGGTGTCGCAAGGCATGATTCAGATGCTGGGCGTGTTTGTTGATACCATTATCGTGTGTTCGTGCACTGCGTTTGTGGTGTTGGTGTCGGATGTGCATGGCGGCGATTTGAGCGGCGTGCAGCTCACCCAAGCGGCGATTGTGGCGCAAGTGGGCGACTGGGGCGCGGATTTCTTGGCCGTGATTCTGTTTATGTTTGCCTTTTCGACCATCATCGGCAACTACGCTTATGCCGAATCCAATGTGCA
Source organism: Neisseria sp. N95_16 (assembly GCF_002551535.2). NCBI lineage: Bacteria > Pseudomonadati > Pseudomonadota > Betaproteobacteria > Neisseriales > Neisseriaceae > Neisseria > Neisseria sp. N95_16. The sequence goes on along the minus strand of NZ_PDBT02000001.1, from coordinate 39,653 downwards.
ATTTATCAAGAGCAATTGGCTGATTATGGCTGTGTTCCGCATGGGCGTGCTGGGCATGGTGTATTTCGGCGCGGTGCAGAGTGTGCCGCTGGTGTGGGACATGGCCGATATGGCAATGGGCACAATGGCATGGATTAACTTGATTGCGATTTTGCTGTTGTCGCCGCTGGTGTTCCTGCTGTTGAAAGACTACACCGTCAAATTGAAAATGGGCAAAGAGCCTGAATTCAAGTTGTCGGAACATCCGGGTTTGAAACGCAAAGTTAAATCGGATATTTGGTAAGAAGAATAAGCAAAGGCCGTCTGAAACGTTTCAGACGGCCTTTGTGATAGGTTGTTGGGAAAGCTTAAGGCGAAGTCAGTCGTTTATTCTCATCAGTATCTGAGATAAAGCGATGCGCCGCCAAACATCCAATGTATAGTCGATTCAATCGGGAATGCGGTTGAAGATAATAAAAGGCCGTCTGAATTTCAGACGGCCTTTTATTAATCAACTCATTTAATCTTTCACAAACGACACACCGTTTAATTGCGAATTCAAAATCGCGGCGCGCAAAGCAGTTAATGCTTTTGGGCGCACGAAATTGCGACGGTAGGCCAATACCACGCGGCGGTTGGGTGCCGTGCCTTCAAACGGAATGATGCTGAACAATAAATGATCGTTTTCCGTCAGGGCAGTAGCTGGCATCACGCTGATGGCCAAGCCGCTGGCAACCATGTGGCGGATGGTGTTGATGGAGCTGCCTTGCAAGGTATTGGTCAAACCTTGGATTTTTTGCTTGGCAGCCAATTCCGAGCAGCTCGACAACACTTGGTCGCGCATACAGTTGCCTTCGGTTAAGAGTAAGACTTGTTCTTCGGCCAACATGCTCGGGGTGATGGCATCCAGTTCTTCAAACGGATGGCCTTTGGGCACAATCACGAAGAATGGTTCGTCATACAACGGCTCGGTCACAATGCCCGGCTCTTGGAAAGGTTCCGCCACCACGATGGCATCCAAATCGCCGCGTTTGAGCGATTCGGTCAGCGTGTAGGTGTAGTTTTCTTCGAGCATCAGCGGCATTTTCGGCGCGGTGTCGCGCAGTGAAACAATCAGCTTCGGCAACAAATAAGGGGCCACGGTGAAAATCAGGCCCAACTTGAATGCGCCTTCCAATTCGTTTTGCTCTTCGTTGGCCAAATGCTTGATTAAATCGGCTTCTTCCAACACGCGGCGGGCTTGGGCAACGATGCGTTCGCCCGCTTCGGTGGTGATGATGTCGTTGCTGCTGCGGTCAAACAGCGAAACCGACAACTCTTCTTCCAGCTTTTTAATCGCAATGGAAAGGGTAGGCTGGCTGACAAAGCAGCGTCGCGCTGCGCGGCCGAAATGGCGCTCTTGGGCAACGGCGACGATATAACGCAATTCGGTTAAAGTCATTCAGCGGCCTTTTTTTGTTCAGGCAGGGTGATGTTCAGTTCAAGAACGTCCAAGCCGTCTTGTTTCTCTTGGGAAATGCGGATATCGTCTAAAGATACGTTCACATACTTAGACAGCACTTCCAGCAGCTCTTTACGCAGCGTCGGCAGATAATCCGGCGCACTGTTACCGTTTTCATTGGCACGCTCTTGCGCAATGATGATTTGCAGACGGTCGCGTGCTACTTCGGCGGTTTTCGGCTTTCGGCCAAACAGGATATCTAACAAAGACATGGCTTAACCTCCGAACAAGCGTTTGAAGAAGCCTTTTTTCTCTGCTTCGAGGAAACGCATTTCGCGATTTTCACCCAGCAGACGGGCAATCACGTCTTTATAGGCTTCAGCAGCTGCCGCGCTGTTTTGGTGAATCACCGGTTCGCCGGCATTGGAAGCCTGTAGCACGTTTTGTGACTCAGGAATCACGCCTAACAACGGAATGCGCAAAATGTCGCAAATGTCTTGTACCGACAACATTTCGCCTTTTTCCACGCGCTCAGGTGAGTAGCGGGTAATCAGTAAATGCTCTTTGACTGTGTCACCTTGTTCGGCTTTACGTGATTTGCTTTGCAAGATACCCAAGATACGGTCAGAGTCGCGCACGCTTGATACTTCAGGGTTAGTGGTGATGATGGCTTCGTCGGCAAAATACAAGGCCATCAGTGCACCTTGTTCGATACCGGCAGGCGAGTCGCAGATGATGTATTCGAAGCCCATTTTTTTACCGGCCAATTCTTCCATCACTTTTGCTACGCCTTCGCGGCTTAGGGCATCTTTGTCGCGGGTTTGTGAAGCCGGCAGGATAAACAGGTTTTCGCAGTTTTTGTCTTTAATCAGGGCTTGGTTCAGTGTGGCTTCGCCTTGGATCACGTTGATCAAGTCGTACACAACGCGGCGTTCGCAGCCCATAATCAAGTCAAGGTTACGCAAGCCGACGTCGAAGTCGATGACGGCGGTTTTGTGGCCGCGTAAGGCCAGACCGGTTGCAATACTGGCGCTGGTGGTGGTTTTGCCCACGCCGCCTTTACCTGAAGTTACCACAATAATTTTTGCCACGATATTTCCTTTTCAGATACTCAAATTTAATATTTTAAAACATTATTCGGTGTCGATTGCGCTGATAACCAAGCGGTTGTCTTGCAATGAAACTTGCACCGCGCGTTTGTGCAGGTGTTCGGGTAAATCCTGCTCGAAATTGCGGTAAATGCCGGCCACGGAAACCAATTCGGCCTGCATGGAATGGATGAAAATGCGTGCATTGGTGTCACCTTTGGCACCGGCCAAGGCACGGCCGCGCATAGGGGCGTAAATGTGGATGTTGCCATCGGCAATCAGTTCCGCGCCTTGGCTGACGATGCCAGTGACGATTAAGTCGCCGTTTTCCGCATAAACTTGCTGACCCGTGCGCACAGGGGTGCTGATTAATACGGTCGGATTGCTGATGACGGTGGTGGACACAGCTTGAATGTCGGCCGGTTGCAATTGTGGCGGCTGCGGCGTATCCGATTTTTCGCCACGGCTGAACACCAAATGATAGCGTGCGGCATAGTCGGCCCATGCTTCATTGTCGTGGCGCAAACCCAAAATCTGCATGCCGTAGCGGGCAAAAAGCGAAATAACCTCAGCCAAATCTAATGATTCCGGGTGTTCGAAATCCTGCATATCCAAAACAAACGGTACAATTTCCAGACCTTGGTATTGGCCGGTACGCTGGCGTAGAAACTCTTCCAGTTCAGTCAAATCTGCGGTGTGCAGATGAATAGCCAACACATCCAATCGTGCCGACTTAACGTCAAACGCGGGTTTCATAGTGAGTAAACAATAAAAAAATTTAATGGTGTAAGTTTACCGTGTTAATCTAAGCTATTCAATCCGTTTAGGCCGTCTGAAATGAAAAAAATATTCCATATCGTAGGCGCAGGTCGCGTCGGACAAACTTTTGCCACTTTATTGAGCCGTCATCCCGAGTGGCAGCTTTCCCATATCGTCAGCCGCAGCCTGCCGTCGAATGCTTTTGGCGCAACGGTTTTGGCAGATATGGCCAATTTGCCGCCGGCGGACGTGGTGATCATCGCCACGCCGGACAATGCCATCGAAGCCACCGCCGAACGCCTTGCCTGCGAGGTGGAATTGACGCCGCAAACCGTGGTGCTGCACTTGAGCGGCGCCAAAACCATACAGGTTTTACAAGCGGTTACGACGCATGATGCGTTGGCGGGCAGCCTGCATCCGGTGTTTGCTTTTGCCGATGTCGAACACTCGGTAGCCAATCTGGCTGGAAATTTGTGCGCTATCGAAGCGGAGCAGGCGCAAGCTGTCGAGATTTTGCAACAATTGGCCGAGGCGTTGGGTTTAACTGCGTTTGCGCTGCCGTCTGAATATAAAGCACGTTACCATGCGGCTTTGTCGGCGGCTTCCAATTTCAGCGTCACCTTGGCCGCGTTCGCCCAAGATCTGCTTACGCCTTTGGCCTTGCCGGAAACCTTGTCACGCCGCTTGGTCGGCAACCTAATGCAGCAGAGTATTAATAATTTGGGCAAGCTGCCCCCATTGCAAGCCCTGACCGGCCCGATTGTGCGCGGCGACGACAGTACGGTCGCCGCGCACTTAGCGACAATGACGGCAGAAGAGCAGGCGGCTTACCGTGCGTGGGCGCAGGCAACCTTGAATTTGGCCGCAGCAAGATTGGATAAACAATCGGTAGAAAAAGTTCAGACGGCCTTACATTCAGGAAGCGAATCTATTTGAGGCCGTCTGAACATATTGGTGCATGATGGTTAATGCGCTGTTCGATTTAAACGTAATTAAGGCCGTCTGAAACCTGACAAATGGTTTCAGACGGCCTGGATTGATTAGTTAACGCATCAAATTAGTTTTGTGGCATTGGCGGCATATCAGGACGTGGTTCGCCTTGCATGTTTGGCTGACTCTGTTGACTGCGTTGGGCTTTGCGGTCGGCACGTTCTTGTTGGCGTTTTTGCTGGTTTTCCAGCAATTGTTTTTGCTGTTTGGCGGTCAACACTTGGAAAATATCATGGCGCTCTTTCAAGCGTTTTACTTCCATGTCGACCATGCGTTGTTTGCGCTCGGCAGCGTGTTGTTCAAATTCAGCCTGACGCTCGTTAACCAAGCGGCGCGCAGCGGCTTGGTCGAAGTTTTTACCGGTAATCAAGGCTTGTTCGGCAGCGCGGCGTTGCTGCATTTTTTGTTGGAACTCAGCACGTTTGGCGGCATCAACGGTCGGACGCTTGTCGGCTTGTTGCGGACGGTTGGCTTCCATGATTTTTTGGATTTGCGCTTTTTGTTTGTTGCTCAAATTCAATTCTTGCAAATCGCGTGGCAGTTCGCCTTTTTGATGCATTTTCTGACCGTGTTTGTGCATGTGGCCCTGTTTGGCTGGGCGGCTGTTTTGCGATACGGCCTCAGCGGCGGTGGCCACACCGGCCAAACCGATTAAAGAAGCAGCGGCAACGGCAATATATTTTTTCATCATGAGGTTGGTCCTTCGAAAAGAGTTTTATGAAGTGTTTTGGGGGGAGAAACAAGATGAAACGAATCATATCGCCCGCAGCGGTTAATGAGTGTGCGGCTTAGGTAAACCCTGTTTGCAGATGGGTTATGGATTGTGTAAAGAGCGCACGAAAACGTAAGCGGCTATATTTTGATTGCAATGGCCATCTTACATACATTTCTTCGCAGTAAGCTACTTGGATAACGGACTATCTTGATGAGATTTATTCGGTTTCTATACCGCGTTCACTGCGCATGACACATTAAATTCAGGTTTTATCCAACATTTAGGCCGTCTGAAAAAATCATCAATCAGTTAATTTTTTGGCATTCAAGTTAAATAAAAACAGCGCATCGCTTAGCGATGCGCTGTGTAGCCTATATTTGCTGCATATTAATGATGGATGTCCAACACTTTAGCGGTGTGGCTGATGATTTCTTCGGCAAATTCAGGGTTATCGTTCAGTTTCACGCCATAACCCGGAATCAGCTCTTTGATACGGCCTTGCCATGCCTCTTTGTGTTGCGGGAAGCATTGGTTAACCAAACGAATCATCAGCGGTACAGCAGTTGACGCACCCGGTGACGCACCCAAAAGGGCAGCCAAAGAGCCGTCTTCGTGCATCACCAATTCGGTACCGAATTGCAATACGCCGCCTTTTTTGTTGTCTTTCTTAATCACTTGCACACGTTGACCGGCGGTAATCAGTTCCCATTCGTCAGGATTGGCGTTCGGGTAGTATTCCATCAACGAAGCAATCCGCTCTTCTTTGGTTTTGCGCAATTCGCCCAGCAGATATTTGGTCAGCGGCAGGTTGTCCCAACCGGCGCGCAAAATCGGCAGCAGGTTGTCGCGGTGAATCGACATCGGCAAGTCCATCATCGAACCTTGCTTCAGGAAGTTGGGTTTGAAGCCGGCGTATGGGCCGAACATCAAATGACGTTTGCCGTCCACATGGCGGGTATCCAAGTGCGGTACCGACATCGGCGGCGCACCGACCGATGCCTGACCATATACTTTGGCGTTGTGGCGCTCGGATGTTGCTTCGTTGTTGTTGCGCAGGAACAAGCCGGATACTGGGAAACCGCCGTAGCCGCGGCCTTCCGGGATGCCGGATTTTTGCAGCAGCGACAATGCGCCGCCGCCCGCACCCAAGAAGACGAAACGGGTGCGCAGGGTGAGTTTTTGTGTATTGTCGCGTGTGTCGCAGGTTTTAATCGCCCAAGCGCCGTCGGCTTCACGGTTGATTTCTTCTACATGGCGGTTGCATAACAATTTCACGCCGCGACTGGTCAGGTTTTCAATCATTTGGCGGGTGATGTTGCCGAAATCGACGTCGGTGCCTTCTGCCGAATAGTTGGCGGCAACCGGTTGGCTTTCATTGCGGCCTTCAATGACCAATGGCGCCCATTCGTGTATTTTATTGCGGTCGGTCGAGAACTCCATTTTCTCGAACAATTTTTGTTTTTTAAACGCGTCAAAACGTTTCGGCAGGTAGGCGCAATGGTCGTCGGTCATCACAAACGACATATGCGGCACGCTGTTGATAAACGAATTGTCGGCCATTTTGCCTTCGCTGACCAAAGTCGCCCAGAATTGGCGGCTGATCATGAATTGTTCGGCAATATTCAACGAACGTTCAGGGTCGACAGTACCGTCGCTGCCCAGCGGGGCATAGTTTAATTCACATAGAGCCGAGTGGCCGGTGCCGGCATTGTTCCAAGGGTTGGATGATTCTTGCGCAATATCGTCAAGGCGTTCGACAATGGTGATTTCCCAAGAGGGTTCGAGTTCTTTGAGTAGAATACCCAAAGTGGCACTCATGATTCCTCCACCAACCAATACAACGTCAGTTGCTTCAGCCATGGTTATACTCCTAAAGGATAGGCAATGATTTGCCTTTATGATTATTCCGTATCGGTGCTGTCTGTGCATACACAGATTGTTAACAACGTATATCCTTAGAATTTAGTAGATTTCGCGCAGAAATGCAAAGATTTTATGAAAGGAATCAGTGGATTCGATGATACAAAGGCCGTCTGAAACATTTAGACGGCCTTGTCAGATAAAGGATTGATTGCTTATATATGAAAAATCATTAACATCGAAAAATTTTTAGATTTTCAAAAAAAAGTCAAAATTGGTAAGCGTAGCGGTATTATCAATTACACAATAATCGCGCCGAGTGAGTCGGTTGGTTTGAATGCCGCCAATACCCCTTCGATGATGCCGACAATGGTCGGAATGCCGGTCCAGCAGAATACCGCGTAAAACAAACCCATCCACACGCGGCCGGCGCAGAATTTGTGTACCCCAAACGAACCAAACAATAAAGCCATGGCAATATAAAGTGCTTTATTACAGGTGTGGGGATAAGATGCAGCATAAGAAAAAGACGGTTGTTGCATAATACCTTCCTTAATCGATTGTTCTTGTTTTCAACAATCAGTATATAGGGGATAAAGTGGCAGACTCAAGGCCGTCTGAAACAGGTTTACTTGAATTTATGCGTGTTTACGAAAAGATTTGAATCAAACTTAATTGAGAAATAAGTTTCACTTACATAACCAAAAATTATTTGGCCGCGAATAAAAATTCTTTTGTACGGCGGTAATAAACGGTTACATTGCGCGATTATTTGTTTTCCAACGGCATAACCATGAGCGACAACCGCGATTTTTTCCCCACGAAATTTTGCAAGATACGATTATCAAAAGCCAAAACAAATCCATGGCCAGCGTGAAAATGTTGAGTATTCTCAGCTTTTTGGGCGGTGGTTATGTCGGTTTCGGCTATTTGGCTTATTTGAAAGTGGTCAGCGGCATTCCGGCTGAATGGGAGGGCTTGGCGGCTTTGTTAGGCGCGGCGGTGAATTGGCCACCGGCAACATGATGTTGATGTCGCTCGGTTTCTTAACCAAAAAAGTATCGGTGAAATTATTGGCGCGCAACTGGCTGATTGTCAGCTTGGGCAACTTGGCCGGTGCGGTAGCGATGGCGTATTTCCTTGGCCACTACGTCGGCTTGTCGGAAGGGGCGGCGGCGGCCAAAACCATGGCGATTGCGCAAGCCAAAGTCGATATGGATTTCGGCCGTGCCTTTATTTCCGCCATCGCGTGTAACTGGATGGTATGTATGGGCATTTGGTTTTACTTCGGCTCAAAATTCACCTCTGGCCGTATTTTGGCGATGTGGTTCCCAGTGATGATTTTCGTGTTAATCGGTTTCCAACACTTTGTGGCCAATATGTTTATTATTCCTGCCGGTATTTGGGCGGGCGCTGATGTGACGTGGGGACAATTTTTCCTGAACATGATTCCTGTGTTTTTGGGTACCGTGGTTGGTGGTTCGTCATTTGTCGGCGCATCTTACCTGTATGCCTACAAGCATTTGTTGAAAGAAGATTTTTCGATTTAAGCGATACATGACAAACGGCGTTTGCCCTGAGTGGGTAAACGCCGTTTTGCTTTTGAGGCCGTCTGAAAATTTAAAACTTCAATTCGCCTCGTTCCGAAACAAAACCATCTAAAGCAATATCGTGCGGCTCAATCGGCAATTCATCAATCAATTGGCAGCCGAAGCCCACGCCTAGGGTTTGGGTGTGCAAACGGTATTTCATCTGCGCCAAAGACGCATCATAAAAACCGCCGGCTTGCCCCAAACGATAGCCGCGTTTATCAATGCCGACAATCGGTACCAGCAAGATATCCAAGCGATGCACGCGCCGTTTTTCGCCGGTAAATTGCGGAATAAATAATTTGGCTTGGCCGCGTTTGCGTTCGGGCTGCTGCGTTTTATTGGCGAGATAACGCGTAAACCACAAGCGGCGGCTGTGTGACTCGATATAAGGCAGATAGAGTTTTGCGCCGCGCTTTAAGGCCGTCTGAATAAAATCGTCCAAACGCAATTCCTTGCCAATCGGCCAATACACGCCGATGTGGCGGCCTTTTTTGATGTGGCGCTTCAGCAGGCGGTTGATGGTTTGCGTGGCGGCCGCACGTTCGGTTGGATGCATGTGCGCCCGTGCGCGACGCAAGCGGCGGCGTAATTCGGTTTTATCAAGATTCATTAGGTTGCTCCGTTTGGGCGGATGGGGCGGATTTGCGGTAAAATCCGCTTCTCTTGTCATGAGGAACACGATTATGTGGCATATCGTCATTATCGGCTATTTATTTGTGGCGGTGATGTTTTCCGCTGCCCAGCCCAGCATTGCGCGAGCTTTGATTTACCTGCTTTTTTGGGCGGTGTTGCCGATGATTTTTTTATCATGGGTGGTGGTCACACGCCGGCGCAACCGCTTGATAAAACAGGCCGACCGCGCCGAAACCGAAGCCTTAAAGCAGAAAAAACAAGCGGTAGAGCAGGCGCAACATCCCGATTCGGAATGATTCATCAGGCCGTCTGAAAAATCCGACAACGCGCAAAATAAAGCACGACATTTCCCTTTTCAGACGGCCTGTTATCCTATATAATTCTCGGGCTTTTGATTTTAAAAGCAAATTTCCATTTTTTAAACTATGCCCACTTTCGCCGAAGGGTGCTTGGCTGAAGCCAAGTTCTATGCGATTGAATGTGTGCTCTTAACCCTTTCAAATTTAAGGAATATTATGTCTCAAATTACCATGCGTCAGATGATTGAAGCCGGTGTTCACTTTGGTCACCAAACCCGTTTCTGGAACCCGAAAATGGAACAATACATTTTTGGCGCGCGCAACAAAATCCACATCGTAAACTTGGAAAAAACCTTGCCGATGTTCCAAGATGCGCAAGAAGCGGTTCGTCGTCTGGTTGCCAACAAAGGCACCGTATTGTTTGTCGGTACCAAACGCCAAGCACGCGAAATCATCCGTGAAGAAGCGACTCGTGCAGACATGCCTTTCGTTGACCACCGTTGGTTGGGTGGCATGTTGACCAACTACAAAACTGTAAAACAGTCTATCAAACGTCTGGAAGAAAAAACGGCTGCTCTGGAAAATGCTGCTGAAGCCGGTTACAGCAAAAAAGAAATTCTGGAAATGCAACGCGACGTTGAGAAGCTGGAACGCTCTTTGGGCGGTATCAAAAACATGAAAGGCTTGCCTGACGCCATTTTCGTGATTGACACCGGTTACCAAAAAGGTACTTTGGTTGAGGCTGAAAAATTGGGTATCCCTGTGATCGCCGTTGTTGATACCAACAACAGCCCTGACGGCGTGAAATACGTGATTCCAGGTAACGATGACTCTGCAAAAGCCATCCGTCTGTACTGCCGCGGTATCGCCGACGCCGTTTTGGAAGGCAAAAACCAAGCCTTGCAAGAAACCGTTGCCGCTGCCCAAGCTGCTGCTGAGTAATACAGCGACGAAAGAGGGGCTTTTAGCCCCTTTTTTCAGATAATCAAGCGCGGCTTAAGTGCCGCACTTACCGATTCCAAATAAAGCTGATTGGCTTTATTTTCCTAAAAATTCAAGGAGTTTAACATGGCAGATATTACTGCAAAAATGGTTGCCGACCTGCGCGCCGCTACCGGTCTGGGTATGATGGAATGCAAAAAAGCGTTGGTTGAAGCCGAAGGCAACATGGAAAAAGCCGAAGAGATCCTGCGCATCAAATCAGGCGCGAAAGCCGGTAAATTGGCTGGCCGTACTGCTGCCGAAGGCGTATTGGCTTATGCCATCGAAGGCAACGTGGGTGCTTTGGTTGAAGTAAACTGCGAAACCGACTTCGTTGCAAAAGATGCCGGCTTTGTGGCCTTTGCTAACTCAGTGGCCAAAACCGCTGTTGCGCAAAAACCTGCTTCAGTAGAAGCCTTGAGCGAAGCCGTTGAAGCCGAGCGTAAAGAAATCATCGCCAAATTGGGCGAAAACATGTCTGTACGCCGTTTCGAATTGATCGACACTGCAAACCAACTGACTGCCTACATCCACGGCGCATTGGCGACTGAAGGTGTATTGGTTGAGTTCAAAGGTTCTGAAGGTGTTGCCCGCAAAATCGGTATGCACATCGTAGCCGCTAAACCAGTTTGCGTTTCAGAAGCTGAAGTCGATGCCGAAACCGTTGAAAAAGAACGCCGCATCTACACCCAACAAGCCATTGAGTCTGGCAAACCTGCCGACATCGCTGAAAAAATGGTTGAAGGCCGTATCCGCAAATTCTTGGCAGAAATCACTTTGAACGGCCAACCGTTCGTGATGAACCCAGATCAAACCGTGGCTCAATTCGCCAAAGAAAACAGCACCGAAATCATCAGCTTTGTACGTTACAAAGTAGGTGACGGTATCGAGAAAAAAGAAGTTGACTACGCTGCTGAAGTAGCTGCTGCTGCTAAAGTGTAATCAGCCATGAATAAGAAAGCACCTGGATTCATTCATATTGAATCAGGGTGCTTTTTTTTGAGAATTTTATTCAGACGGCCTGTTGATTTATCATTATATAGGCCGTCTGAAAGCTGAATGAGTTGAACATATATAAAACACATGCTTTGATTTATCTAAAGAAAAATACTAAAATTGCAGAAAATTCAAAGCGTTTACCCTTGTTGAACCACTCATTACGCATATCCCTATTTGTATCTTAAATGCCGTCTGAAAACTTAATCCAATGTTCAGACGGCCTCTGTAAACCCGTAAAGAAAAGGCATTCCCATGACCCAGCAAGTAAAATACAAACGCGTATTATTGAAACTCTCAGGCGAAGCCCTGATGGGCAAAGATGCGTTCGGCATCAATCGCGACACCATCATGCAAATTGTCGGCCAAGTCAAAGAAATTGTTGATTTGGGTGTACAAGTTGGCGTAGTGGTCGGTGGCGGCAATATTTTCCGCGGCGTATCCGCACAAGCCGGCAGCATGGATCGCGCCACCGCCGACTATATGGGCATGATGGCCACCGTGATGAACGCCTTGGCCTTGAAAGACGCTTTCGAATCATTGGGCTTGAAAGCCCGTGTGCAATCTGCTTTGAGCATGCAGCAAATCGCCGAAACCTATGCCCGTCCGAAAGCCATTCAGTATTTGGAAGAAGGCAAAGTATTGATTTTCGCCGCGGGTACCGGTAACCCGTTCTTCACCACCGATACCGCTGCTGCCTTGCGCGGTGCAGAAATGAACTGCGATGTGATGCTGAAAGCCACCAACGTGGATGGCGTGTATACTGCTGACCCGAAAAAAGACCCATCGGCCACCCGCTACGAAACCATCACTTTTGACGAAGCGCTGAACAAAAACCTGAAAGTCATGGACGCCACCGCATTTGCCTTGTGCCGTGAGCGCAAACTCAATATCGTTGTGTTCGGTATCGCCAAAGATGGCGCGCTGAGAAACGTGATTTTGGGTGAAGACGAAGGAACATTGGTGCATTGTTAAGCCGTGGTTGCATAGCTGAATGCTTTATGAAGAGAGGCCGTCTGAAAAAATTTCAGACGGCCTTTTTGAATCATTTCGTTTTATTATTTTGGTAGGACTTTATCACAGTTGCCAGGTGTAGCCATATTTAGACGAGAGATTGCGGCTTTCCCTGTTGCTTCATCTACTTGTTCCAAATTTGCACCACCAACAAAGGCTCCCATTTTGATATATTGACGAACGAAATAATTTTTACCGGCATCGGTATTAATTGTTAAGTGATTTTCTGAAAACTCTGATTCAGTAGATAATTTATGAGGTTGATTACCAGTAACTTCTCTATAAAAGAAGACTTTATCTGCAGATTGACCCAAGCATTCGCCATCTACCCAGATATCTTTTTTCAATGCTTTTCCAACAAAGCTGTCTCGATAAACATATAAACCTGCATTTCCTTCTGACGGTTTGTTAAATTCTTTGGCTTTATTAGAAGCAGTTGCATCTGCCATGCTTACAGATGCGCAGCCGCTTAGGATAGATAAAGTGAGACCTGCTGCAATCATGCTATTCAGTAAAATTTTCATACTATTTCCTTTTTTTGGGTGAAGATTTTTTAGGTTATTCTACACATTGAGTGGTAAATTGATAATATATGTAAAAAAATATTTTCCAAAATAAACATGATAGAAGGTTTAAATAGTGTACAGAAGATATTCAGATGAATAGACAAAGATGAACATCAAAACTTAATTGTTAAATATCGGTTAAAAAACAAGGTCGTCTGAACGGTTTGGCTTGTCGGAATGCCTTAATAACGGTACTATTCAACGTTATTAAGCCGATTTGTGTGCCCAAAAAGCGCGTTTCAGACGGCCTGAGTCCTTATCTGTTTGATTTTAATAATAAGTGAGCTAAGAAATGATTAGTGATATTCAAAAAACTGCTGAAAGCAAAATGCAGCGTTCATTGGAAGTGCTGAAGGAAAACCTGTCTAAAGTCCGCACCGGTCGTGCGCATACCGGCTTATTGGATCAAGTGGAAGTGGAATATTGGGGCAGCATGGTGCCGGTGAGCCAAGTAGCCAACGTGACTTTGATCGACTCGCGCACCATCGGCGTGAAACCGTTTGAAAGCAATATGGCGGCTAAAGTGGAAAAAGCAATTCGCGATTCTAATTTGGGTTTGAACCCTGCCGCAGTGGGCGATTTGATTCGCGTGCCGATGCCGATGTTGACCGAAGAGCGTCGTAAAGACCTGATTAAAGTGGTGCGCAGCGAAGCCGAGGAAGGCCGCGTGTCTATCCGCAATGTGCGCCGCGATGCCAACGACCACATCAAAAAATTGTTGAAAGACAAAGAAGTACCGGAAGATGATGCACGTCGTGGTGAAGAAGCGGTGCAAAAACTGACCGATAAATACATCGCCGAAGTAGATAAAACTTTGGCTGCCAAAGAAGAAGATTTGATGGCCATCTAAATCCAAACATTAGGATTTGAAACAGACAGGGCAGTTTGCCCTGTCTTTGCAGTCGTTCTTCCAATGAGGCAAACATGAACAGCAGTACGCAGACAATTTTGGCGTATACCGACGTGCCACGTCACATCGCCGTGATTATGGACGGCAACGGCCGTTGGGCGAAAAAACGCTTTCTGCCCCGCGTGATGGGGCACAAACGCGGCCTTGATGCGCTTGAGACCATGGTGAAGTACTGTGCCGAAATGGGCGTGCAATACTTGACCGTGTTTGCCTTTTCAACAGAAAACTGGCGCCGCCCCGAAGATGAGGTTTCTTTTCTGATGGGGCTGTTTTTGCAGGCTTTGCAAAAGCAGGTGAAGCGTTTGCACGAAAATAATATGCGCTTGAAAGTGATCGGCAGCCGCGAGCGGTTTCATGCCGATATTGTGGCGGGGATTGAGGCCGGTGAGGCGCTGACCGCCGACAATACAGGCTTAACCTTGAGTATTGCCGTTGATTACGGCGGCCGCTGGGATATTTTGCAGGCGGCCAACAAGGTGGTGGCTGAGGGCCATAGCGAAATCACCGAAGCGCTCATCAGCCGCTATTTGATGCTGGGCGATGCGCCCGAACCGGATTTGTTTATCCGTACCGGCGGTGAAACCCGCATCAGTAATTTCCTATTGTGGCAGATGGCTTATGCCGAGCTGTATTTTACCGATGTGCTGTGGCCGGATTTCGACGAAAAAGCCTTAAGCGCGGCCATTGCATCTTTCCAAAACCGCGAACGCCGTTTCGGACGCACTTCCGAGCAATTGCCGGTAGAGCAGCAAAGGGGTTGAAACGATGTTGAAACAACGAATCCTTACCGCGCTGGTGTTACTGCCCGTGATGTTGGGCATGCTGTTTTATGCACCTGACGGCCTGTGGGCAGCATTTAGCGGCCTGATTGCATTGGTCGCCCTGTGGGAATATGCCCGCATGAGCGGCTTAACCAAAATCCAAATCAACCATTTCATTGTCGCCAGCCTGATTTTCGGCATCATCGCCTATTTAGGCGATTGGAAGCTGCCGAATGTGGTGTGGTATGCCGTGTTGGTATTTTGGCTGCTGATTATGCCGCTGTGGCTGAAGTATAAATGGACGCTGAAAGGCGGTTGGCAAGCGTATGCCACCGGCTGGATGCTGATGCTACCGTTTTGGTATGCATTAGTCGATCTGCGCCCCAGCCCTGAAAGTGCCGTATCACTGTTAGCGATAATGGGTTTGGTGTGGGTGGCCGATATTTTTGCCTATTTCACTGGCAAAGCATTCGGCAAAAACAAAATTGCCCCCACCATCAGCCCGGGAAAAAGCTGGGAAGGTGCTGTCGGCGGCGCAATATGCGTGGCTTTATACATGACTTGGGTATGGTATGCGGATTGGCTGGCGTTTGAAACCAGTTGGCTGAATGTGCTGTTGATTGGTTTCGTCTTGACTGTGGTGAGTGTGTGCGGCGATTTGCTGGAAAGCTGGCTCAAACGTGCCGCCGGTATTAAAGACAGCAGCAACCTGTTGCCCGGACACGGCGGCGTGTTCGACCGCGTGGACAGCTTGATTGCGGTCTTGAGCGTGTATGCCGCAATGATGGCAATTTTGAATTAAAGGCCGTCTGAACTGAAAACTATCTCATGGTTTTCAGACGGCCTATCCCTTTAAAGCAGTAAACATTTTATTCTATGCCGTCTGAACGTTTCAGATGGCCTAAGCAGAAATCAAACCATGACCACACAAGTTCTCACCATTTTAGGCAGCACCGGCAGCATCGGCGTCAGCACCTTAGACGTGATTGCGCGCCACCCTGACAAATTCCGCGTTTTCGCGCTGGCAGGGCACAAGCAGGTTGAGAAATTGGCGGCGCAATGCATGCAATTTGCGCCTGAATATGCGGTGGTGGCCGATGGCGAACACGCCGCGAAGTTGCAAAATTTGTTGCAAGCCAAGGGTTGTAAAACCCAAGTGCTGCACGGCGCGCAAGCCTTGATTGATGTAGCGAGCGACGAGCAAGTCAACGGCGTAATGTGTGCGATTGTCGGCGCGGCAGGTTTGCCTTCCGCTTTGGCGGCAGCGCAAAAAGGTAAAACCATTTATTTGGCGAACAAAGAAACCTTGGTCGTATCCGGTGCGTTGTTTATGGAAACCGCCAAAGCCAATGGCGCGACCGTGTTGCCGATCGACAGCGAACACAATGCCATTTTCCAAGTGTTGCCGCGCGATTATCAAGGCCGTCTGAACGAGCATGGCATCCAATCGATTATTCTGACCGCTTCAGGCGGCCCGTTTCTCGAAACCGATTTGGCCACATTCGACAGTATCACGCCGGCGCAAGCGGTGAAGCATCCGAATTGGAGCATGGGGCAGAAAATTTCGGTCGATTCCGCTTCGATGATGAATAAAGGCTTGGAGCTGATTGAAGCGCATTGGCTGTTTAACTGCCCACCCGAGAAGCTCGAAGTGGTGATTCACCCACAATCCGTGATTCACAGCATGGTGCGTTATCTTGATGGCTCGGTGTTGGCGCAAATGGGCAATCCCGATATGCGCACGCCGATTGCCTATTGCTTGGGTTTGCCCGAGCGCATTGAATCGGGTGTGGGCGCGTTGGATTTCGGCAGCTTGTCGGCTTTAACCTTTAAAGAGCCTGATTTCAACCGCTTTCCGTGTTTGAAGCTGGCCTACGAAGCCATGCATGCCGGTGGTGCCGCGCCTTGCGTGTTGAACGCCGCCAACGAAATCGCCGTGGCCGCGTTTTTGGACGGCAAAATCCGTTTTACCGACATTGCCAAAGTGGTGGCCGATTGTTTGGCGCATAATGTTTCAGACGGCCTACACGATATTGAAAGCCTGCTGGCACAAGACGCACACACACGTATGCAAGCGCAAGCATGCATTAAGCGTTTAAAATAATGTTCAGACGGCATGTTTCATTCAGGCCGTCTGAACACACAACATCAAATCTTAGGGGACTTTTTTGCAAACCTTATTAGCATTTCTCGTGGCGATTCTGATTCTGGTCAGCCTGCACGAATTCGGACATTATATTGTGGCGCGTTGGTGCGGCGTGAAAGTCTTGCGCTTTTCTGTCGGCTTCGGTAAGCCGTTTTTCACTAAAAAACGTGGCGACACCGAATGGTGTTTGGCGCCGATTCCGTTGGGCGGCTATGTGAAAATGGTCGATACGCGCGAAGGCAATGTGTCGGAACAAGACTTGCCTTATGCCTTCGATAAGCAGCATCCGGCCAAGAAAATTGCCATCGTCGCTGCCGGCCCGCTGACCAATCTGGCTTTGGCGGTGTTGCTGTATGGCTTGAGTTTTTCTTTCGGTGTGACCGAAATCCGCCCGTATGTCGGCATGGTCGAACCGGCCAGTATCGCCGCCAAAGCGGGTTTCCAGCCGGGCGATAAAATCCAGTCGGTCAATGGCACCGCTGTTGGCGAGTGGGGCGATGCGCAAACCGAAATTATTTTGAACGTGGAAGCAGGCAAGGTGGATGTGGCCGTTCAGACGGCTTCTGGGCAAGACGCAATGCGCGTGATTGACGCCGCCGGTACGCCGGAAGCGGGTAAAATTGCGAAAAATAACGGCAACATCGGCTTGTGGCCTTTTAAAATCACCAACCATGTCGGCTTCGTGCAGGAAGGCAGCCCGGCCGAGCAAGCCGGTTTGAAAACGGGCGATAAGCTGATCAGTGCCGATGGTCGCGAAATCGGCGAATGGGCGGCTTGGGCGGAATTGTTCCGCGACAGCCCAGGCAAGAAGCTGGAAGTGGTGTATGAGCGCGACGGCCAAATCTTTCAGACGGCCTTACGCCCCAATACCGTAGAATTGAAAGACGGCACCTTAGTCGGCCGTGTCGGCGTGGCTGCGCAGCGTGATGAAGCGTGGGATAAGCAAGTTCACTTCCAATACACGCCGTCGGTCGGCGAAGCCTTTCAAATGGGCTGGGATAAAATGGTCGGCTATTCGGCCACTACCTTGAAATTTTTCGGTAAGCTGATTACCGGCAACGCTTCGGCCAGCCATGTTTCGGGGCCGTTGACGATTGCCGATGTGGCCGGTCGTTCGGCTTCATTGGGCTTGCAGAGTTATTTGGAATTTTTGGCCTTGGTCAGCATCAGTTTGGGTATTCTCAACTTGCTGCCGGTGCCTGTTTTAGACGGCGGTCACTTGGTGTATTATACCGCCGAATGGATACGCGGAAAGCCGTTGAGCGAGCGCATTCAGGCCATCGGTTTACGATTCGGTCTGGCTGCCATGCTGATGTTGATGGCGGTGGCGTTCTTTAATGATATTAATCGTTTGTTTGGATAATTGTATGAAATTAAAACAGATTGCTTCTGCTTTGATGATGTTGGGTTTGGCGCCTTTGGCATTGGCCGATTTCACCATTCAGGATATTCGTGTCGAAGGTTTGCAACGCACTGAGCCGAGCACCGTGTTCAACTACCTGCCGGTCAAAGTGGGCGACAACTTCAGCGATGAGCGCAGTGAAGAAATCATCCGCAACCTGTATGCTACGGGCTTCTTTGACGATGTGCGCGTGGAAACCTTGGGCAATCAAGTGCTGCTGACCGTGGTTGAGCGTCCGACCATCGCCACTTTGAACATCACTGGCGCGAAAATGCTGCAAAACGATGCCATCAAGAAAAACTTGGAAGCGTTCGGTTTGGCGCAATCGCAATATTTCAACCAAGCAACTTTGAATCAAGCCATTGCCGGCCTGAAACAAGAATACATGAGCCGCGGCAAACAGTCGGTAGAAATCAAGCCGACTGTGACTAAGTTGGCGCGTAACCGTGTTGCGATTGATATCGCGGTAGAAGAAGGTAAAACCACTAAAATCACTAACATTGAGTTTGAAGGCAACGAAAAATATTCTGACCGCAAGCTGATGAAACAAATGTCGTTGAGTGAAGGCGGCATGTGGACGTGGCTGACCAAAAGCAATCAATTCAACGAACAAAAATTCGCGCAAGATATGCAGCGCGTGAATGATTTCTATCAAAACAACGGCTATTTCGGCTTCCGCATTTTAGATACCGACATTCAAACCAACGAAGACAAAACCCAACAAACCATCAAAGTGGTGGTGGATGAAGGCGAGCGTTTCCGTTGGGGTAAAGTGCACATTGAAGGCGACACGCGCGAAGTGCCGAAAGAAGATTTGTACAAACTGCTGAAAATGAAAGAAGGCAAGTGGTACGAGCGCCAGCAAATGGTGACTGCGCTGGAAGGCATTCAAAACCGCATGGGTAGCGCCGGTTATGCCTTTAGTGAAGTAAATGTGCAGCCGCAACCGAATCCGGAAACCAAAGTGGTGGATTTTGTGTTGCACATCGAACCGGGTCGCAAAGTCTATGTAAACGAAATCAACATCACCGGCAACAACAAAACCCGTGATGAAGTGATTCGCCGCGAATTGCGCCAAATGGAAGCCGCACCTTACGATACGTCTAAACTGCAACGCTCTAAAGAGCGCGTGGAATTGTTGGGCTATTTTGACAACGTACAATTCGATGCCAAACCAGTGGCCGGCACGCCTGACCAAGTCGATTTGAACATGAGCCTGACCGAACGCTCGACCGGCTCGCTGGACTTGAGCGCAGGTTGGGTGCAGGATACCGGTATGGTGGTTTCCGCCGGTGTGGCGCAGGATAACTTGTTCGGTACCGGTAAATCCGCTTCTGCCCGTTTGTCGCGCAGTAAAACCACGCTCAATGGCTCGCTGTCGTTTACCGATCCATACTTTACACCGGATGGCGTGAGCTTGGGCTACGACATTTACGGCCGCAAATACGACCCGCGTAAAGCGTCTTCCAGCGCGAAACAATATCAAACCACTACCGTCGGCGGCGGTTTGCGCATGGGTGTGCCGATTACCGAATACGACCGTGTGAATTTCGGTTTGGCGGCTGAGCATTTGAAGGTGAACACCTATACCGGCGCGCCGAAGCGATATAAAGAGTTTATGCAAGACCATACCGGTAGTGAAATCGGCAGCTACAAAGGCTGGCTGTACAAAGGCACCATCGGCTGGGGTCGCAATAAAACCGATAATGCCTTGTGGCCGACCCGCGGCTACATGACCGGTATTAATGGTGAAGTGGCCTTGCCGGGCAGCGATTTGAAATACTACACTCTGACTCATAATCAGACTTGGTTCTTCCCACTGAGCAAAGATTTAACCCTGATGTTGGGTGGTGAAGTGGGCTATGGCAACAGCTACGGCAATACCAAAACCATGCCGTTCTTTGAAAACTTCTACGGTGGCGGTTTAGGCTCAGTACGCGGCTTTGAAAGCGGCACCTTAGGCCCGAAAGTATATGATGAATACGGCGACAAAATCAGCTATGGTGGTAACCGAAAAGCCAACGTATCGGCTGAATTGCTGTTCCCAATGCCAGGCATCAAAGATGCGCGCACCGTGCGTTTGAGCATGTTTGCCGATGCGGGCAGCGTGTGGGACGGTAAAACCTACGGTGATAAACAAAATGATAATGGCAACAATGTCTATGGCCTAGGTGTTAACCACAAATCGACCTTTAAAGAAGAGTTGCGTTACTCTGCCGGTGCGGCGGTGACTTGGCTCTCGCCTTTGGGTCCGATGAAATTCAGTTATGCTTATCCGATTAAGAAAAAAGAAGGCGATGAAATCCAACGCTTCCAATTCCAATTGGGTACTACATTCTGATTCAGGCAGGCCGTCTGAAAACATTCAGACGGCCTAGGTTTCTCGCCACAAGAATGTAAAGGAATTGATGATGAAAAAATTATCGACAATCATCCGTTTGGGCGGCGCTGCGGTCTTGGGCTTTGGCTTGATGGCGCAAGCAGTAGCGGCCGAAACTGTACAGAAACTCGGCTTTATCAATACCGAGCGCGTGTATCTTGAATCTAAACAAGCGCAAGGCATTCAGGCTAAGTTGGAAAAAGAATTTGCCGGTCGCCAAAAAACCTTGCAAAAGCTGCAAAAAGAAGGTGCAGAGTTGGAGAAAAAACTGGCCGATAAAAGCTTACAAGGCCAAGCGCGCGAGCATGTTGCCAAGCAATGGGGTGACATGGTGCAGCGTTTCCGCCGCGAGCAAGCCGAATTGGCGGAAGACTACAACTTGCGCCGCAATGAAGAATTTGCCGCTTTGCAGCAAAACGCCAACCGCGTGATTCTTGAATTGGCTAAAAAAGAAGGCTATGACGTGATTTTGCAGGACGTGATTTACGTCAACAGCAAATACGACATCACTGACAGCGTGATTAAAGCGATGAATGCCCGATAGGGTTTCTTCAGACGGCCTTAAAAAATGATATAGGCCGTCTGAAAACATGATACAGCGATTGTTTTGCCGATTCAGACGGTCTGTTGCGATTGGCCGCACATTATTTATTATTCGCCGCTGATGCCGATGATTTCCAGCGATCAGACGGCCTGAAAGTCCCATCATGACTTCACAAACCTACACCCTTTCCCAAATCGTGGCCGAATTTGGCGGCGAATGGCGCGGCGACGATATTGCCATTGAAGCCGTGCGCCCGTTGACCGAAGCGCAGGCCGGGCACATCAGCTTTTTGGCCAACCCGAAATACAAAGCCGATGTATACGACAGCCAAGCCGGCGCGGTGATTGTGTCGGCCAAATCTGCTGATGAATTCAGCGGCCGTAACCTGATTGTTGCCGCTGACCCTTATCTCTATTTTGCCAAAGTGGCGCGTTTGTTTTCACCCATCGTGAAAGCCACCGGTGGCGTGCATCCGACTGCCGTGATTGAGCCGAGCGCGACTGTGCCGGCCAGCTGCGAAATCGGTGCCAACGTCTATATAGGTGCCAATACCGTTTTGGGCGAAAACTGCCGCATTCTGGCCAATGCCGTGGTCGAACACGACTGCACATTGGGTGAAGAAACCGTGATTCATCCCAACGCCGTAATCTACTACGGCTGCACCTTGGGTAAGCGCGTGGAAATCCATTCCGGCGCGGTTATCGGTGCCGATGGTTTCGGCTTGGCTTTTGCTGGTGATTCATGGTTTAAAATCCCACAAACTGGCGGCGTAACCTTGGGCGATGATGTCGAAATCGGCTCGAATACCAATATCGACCGTGGCGCCATGAGCGACACCACCGTCGGCAACGGTACCAAAATCGACAACCAAATCCAAATCGGCCACAACTGCAAAATCGGTTCGCATACCGTGATTGCCGCCAAAACCGGCATTTCCGGCAGCGTGACCATCGGCAATTACTGCATCATCGGCGGCGGTGTCGGCACCGTCGGCCACATTGAAATTGCTGACAAAACCAACATCGGCGGCGGCACCAGCCTGACCCACAGCATCACCGAACCAGGGCAGCACATTGCCGGCATCTTCCCCGACATGCCGTATAAGGAATGGGTGCGCAACGGCGTACACATCCGCCATCTGAATGACATGCACAAGCGTCTCAAGCAGTTGGAAAAAACACTGAACACCGATAACCCAATCCACACTGATTCTGAAAAATAAAAGGAAAATCATGGACTTCACGTTACCGATTGAAGCAAAAGACATTCAAAAACTGATTCCGCACCGCTACCCGTTTTTACAGCTCGACCGCATCACAGCCTACGAGCCGATGAAATGCCTGACCGCGATTAAAAACGTCACCATGAATGAGCCGCAGTTCCAAGGCCATTTCCCGGATTTGCCGGTGATGCCGGGCGTGCTGATTATCGAAGCCATGGCGCAAGCCTGTGGCACGCTGGCCATCTTGAGTGAAGGCGGCCGCAAAGACAACGAATTTTTCTTCTTTGCCGGCATCGACAACGCCCGCTTCAAACGCCAAGTGATTCCGGGCGACCAGTTGGTGTTTGAAGTCGAGCTCATCACCAGCAAACGCGGCATCGGCAAATTCAACGCCGTGGCCAAAGTTGACGGCCAAGTGGCGGTGGAAGCCGAAATCATGTGTGCCAAACGCGTGGTATAAGCCTCAAGCGTTGCCATTTATGCAGCAGACAACAGGCCGTCTGAAGCTTTTCAGACGGCCTCATTGAAATAAGGAGCATCATATGTCTCTCATTCACCCAACCGCCATCATCGACCCGAAAGCAGAGCTCGATTCCAGCGTGAAAGTCGGCTCGTACACCGTAATCGGCCCGAACGTGCAAATCGGCGCCAATACCGAAATCGGTTCGCACGTTGTGATTAACGGCCACACCACCATCGGCGAAAACAACCGCATTTTCCAATTCGCCAGCTTGGGCGAAATCCCACAGGACAAAAAATACCGCGACGAGCCGACCCGCCTGATTATCGGCAACGGCAACACCATCCGCGAATTCACCACCTTCAATCTCGGCACCGTGACCGGCATCGGCGAAACCCGTATCGGCGACGACAACTGGATTATGGCCTACTGCCACTTGGCGCACGACTGCGTTGTCGGCAACCACACCATTTTCGCCAATAACGCGAGCTTGGCCGGACACGTCACCATCGGCGATTATGTGATTCTTGGTGGCTACACACTGGTGTTCCAATTCTGCCATATCGGTGACTACGCCATGACCGCATTCGCCGCCGGCGTGCATAAAGACGTGCCGCCGTATTTCATGGCCGCAGGCTACCGCGCCGAACCCGCCGGCCTGAACAGCGAAGGCATGCGCCGCAACGGTTTCACCACCGAACAAATCGCCAGCGTGAAAGACGTGTACAAAACCATCTACCACCGCGGCATTCCGTTTGAAGAAGCCAAAGCCGATATTCTGTCGCGTGCCGAAACCCAAAGCGAATTGGCCGTGTTTAAAGATTTCTTTGCAGAATCTACGCGTGGGATTATCCGTTGATAAGGTTATAGAAAATCGGGAAAAGGCCGTCTGAGTTTTTAGACGGCCTCTAATTTGCTATGAATCTCTATTTTGATTGTAAACTTGCCGAACAATATAACAGCCAGCGTCAAGTTGGTCGTATTTTAACCGAGCATTGGTTGGCGCAACACGGTTTTTGCCCAAATTGCGGCACCCAGCCCTTGAACCGAGCTAAACATAATCAGCCGGTATTGGATTTTTACTGCCTGAATTGTGGCGAACAGTTTGAACTAAAAAGCAAACAGAGCCGTTCTATTGGTAACAAAGTGCCTGATGGAGCGTATCACACCATGCTCGATCGGATACAGGCCGATAATAACCCCAACTTTTTCTTTATGAGCTATCGTAAAGCGGACTATTCAGTGCGGCAACTGATGTTGGTACCCAAGCATTTCATTACGACTGATATGATTACGCCGCGTAAGAAAACATTGCCGACACGACCGAATTATTTAATGTGTGACATTAATCTTAGTCCTTTGCCCCAAAGTGGAAAAATCCTACTGATAGACAACGGCCAAATTACGCCATTTGAAGAAGTGTGTCAGCAATGGCAACAACATTTATTCTTACGCAAACAGGCAAGGGAAACTAAAGGCTGGTTACTGGCAGTTTTATTGTGTATCGACAAGTTACCGAAACTGTTTACCCTGCAACAAATGTATGCTTTTGAGTCAAAGTTGTCATTACAATTTCCCAATAACCGCCATATTTCTGCCAAGATACGCCAACAGCTACAAATTTTGCGTGATCAGAAGATTATTGAATTTGTCGGGCGTGGGGTATATAGAAAGTTGCATTAAGTTGAATGTATCAAAAAGGGAGCTGGCTGAGATAGCGTCTTTTATGAAAAGAGCCGTCTGAAACTTTCAGACGGCCTTTTCGTATCAATCTGTTAAAATAACCGCAACTTATCTTTCCATTCCAATCATGAAAAAAAATCTAACCATCGCCATCTGTGTCGGCGAGGCTTCGGGTGATTTGCTCGGGGCGCATTTAGTCCGCGCGTTGAAACAGCGTTGCCCTGATGTAAAATTTATCGGCATCGGCGGCGAGCGCATGAAAGCGGAGGGCTTTGAGAGCCTGTATGAACAAGAAAAGCTGGCGGTGCGCGGTTTTGTTGAGGTGGTGAAACGCTTGCCGGAAATTTTGAAAATCCGCAAAGGCATTGTGAACGATTTAATCCGTATCAAGCCTGATGTGTTTGTCGGCATTGATGCGCCGGATTTTAACCTTGGTGTGGCGGAGAAACTCAAGGCGGCAGGGATTCCGACCGTGCATTATGTCAGCCCGTCGGTGTGGGCGTGGCGGCGCGAGCGGGTGAATAAGATTGTGCATCAGGTAAACAAGGTGTTGTGTCTGTTCCCAATGGAGCCGCAACTTTATTTGGAAGCGGGTGGGCAGGCGGAATTTGTCGGCCATCCGATGGCGCAAGCCATGCCGTTGGAAACTGATCAACAAGCGGCGCGGGCGCATCTGGGTTTGCCGTCTGACATTCCGGTGTTTGCCTTAATGCCGGGCAGCCGTGTGAGTGAAATCGATTATATGGCGCCGATATTTTTTCAGACGGCCTTATTGCTGCTGGAAAAATATCCGCAAGCGCAATTTATTTTGCCAGTGGCTACCGCCGCCACACGCAGCCGCTTGACGGAAATATTGGCGCAAACCGAGTTTGCCCATCTGCCGCTGACTTTGGTGGACAAGCAATCCGATGTGGTGTGTACCGCCGCCGATGTGGTGCTGGTGACGAGCGGCACGGCCACGCTGGAAGTGGCTTTGTGCAAGCGGCCGATGGTGATTAGCTATAAGATTTCGCCGCTAACGTATGCGTATGTGAAGCGCAAAGTCAAAGTGCCGCATGTCGGCCTGCCAAATATTTTGTTGAACAAAGAAGCCGTGCCGGAATTGCTGCAACACGATGCCACGCCGGAGAAGCTGGCTGCTGCGGTGGCACATTGGTACGACCATCCTGCAGCGGTGGCGCAGTTGAAACAGGATTTCCATGCGCTACACGAGCTGCTGAAAAAAGATACCGCCGCGCTGGCTGCGAAAGCGGTGTTGGCGGAAGTGAAGGCTGTCTGAAAAAGATTTGGATTTTTTAAAACCAAAAGAAAGGCCGCCTGAAAGCAAAACGCTTTCAGACGGCCTTTAATGTCAAAACAAGGTTAAACCATTAGTGATCCGAAGCCTTCGCCGCGCCTACGCCTGTCATGGAGCGCATGTATTGTGCGGCAAAACCGGCTTTGTCTTTTGCGGCTTGTGCAGAGCTATCGGTAATCGATACCAGCCAAGCCACGATAAAGGCCAATGGAATGGTGAAGATGGCCGGGCTGCCGTATGGGAAAATTGGTGCTTCATTACCCAATACCGCCACCCAAATGCTCGGGCCTAAGATAATCAGCAGCAATGCACCAAACAATCCGGCCAAACCGCCAGCCACTACACCGCGAGTAGTCAAGCCTTTCCAGAACATGCTCAACATCAGCACGGGGAAGTTGGCCGAAGCGGCAACGGCGAACACCAAGCCCACCATAAAGGCTACGTTTTGGTTTTCAAAGGCCAAGCCTAAAACTACGGCCAACACACCCAAAACAACTGTTGCCACGCGCGAGATACGCATTTCTTCTTCTGCGGTCGCTTTGCCTTTGCGCACCACTGATGAATAAATGTCGTGGCTCACTGCAGACGCGCCGGACAGGGTCAAACCGGCCACTACCGCCAAAATGGTGGCGAAAGATACGGCAGAGATGAAGCCCAGCAACAGGTTGCCGCCCAAAGCACCGGATAAGTGGACTGCGGTCATGTTCACACCGCCGACCATTTCGTACACGGTTTTGCCGTCACGCAGCATTTGGGTGAAGAATTGCGGGTTGTCTTTGGTCAGGAAAATCATCGCGCCAAAGCCGATAATGCCGGTCAGCAAGAAGAAGTAGCCGACCAAACCAGTTGCCACCACCACTGATTTACGTGCTTCGCGGGCATCAGGTACGGTAAAGAAACGCATCAGAATGTGCGGCAAACCGGCAGTACCAAACATTAGTGCCAAACCGAGTGAGAGCGCATCAATCGGGTCTTTCACCATGCCGCCCGGCCCCATAATCGCTTCACCGTTCTCATGCGACTGCACGGCGGTAGCAAACATGGTTTCTAAGCTGAAGCCGGAGTTTTTCAACACGATAAACGAAATCAGTGTTGCGCCGCCCAGCAGCAATACAGCTTTAATCATTTGTACCCAAGTGGTGGCCAGCATACCGCCGAACAACACATACACCACCATCAGCGTGCCGACCAAAATCACCGCCGACAAGTAGTTCATGCCAAACAGCAATTGAATCAGTTTGCCCGCACCCACCACTTGCGCGATCAGATACAGAATCACGATCAAGAGTGTACTGATGGCGGCAAACATGCGCACCGGTTTTTGGTTGAAACGGTAAGCCGCTACGTCGGAGAAGGTAAATTTACCCAAGTTGCGCAGGCGTTCGGCCATCAGGAACAACACAATCGGCCAGCCCACCAAGAAGCCGACAGAGTAAATCAAACCATCATAACCACGGGTGAACACGATGGCCGATACACCCAAGAATGCCGCTGCCGACATATAGTCGCCCGCAATGGCCAAGCCGTTTTGCGTGCCGGAAATACCGCCACCGCCGGTGTAGAAATCTTGCGCCGATTTGTTTTGCTTGGCCGCCCATTTGGTGATGAACAAGGTGGCAAAGACGAAAATCAAGAACATGATAATCGCCGTCCAGTTGGTGGCCTGACGTTCTACTTCTCCGGTAATCGCATCCGCCGCCCACAGGCTGCCGGAAGCCAAAAGTGCTGCTAAGGGTAAGAATTTGTGCATCATCGTGCTGCTCCTTCGCCGATAGGTTTGCCGGTGTTCGGTTCCGTTTCAGACGGCTTGGCTGCCGCTGGGTCAGTGTCGTCGCCGAATACTTCGCGAATCACTTCTTGGGTCATGTTTTCAAATTTACCGTTGGCAATGTAGACATAAATTGCTGTGGAAATGAATGAAAACACAATCACAAACACGCCGATGTAAATGCCCCAAGTGGTCACACCGTCGGGGCTTACTTTGGTGGCGAAGAGCTGTGGATTGATGCCGATGGTCAGAATGAAAGCGACATACACGAAAAAGATAACGGCGGAAAAGGTCCAACCCAAAATCGATTTCTGCATGGCCATACGTTTGAATTTCGGATGAGCTAAGACTTGCTCAACCCGACGCTGCTCCTCAACAGCGTAGTGGTCGTGTTGACTCATGATTTTTTTCCTTCAAAGACTAAAAATAAACTGCTTCTTTTTTTCTTCAGCGGCTGCGCAAAGCTTCTGTTGGCTTTGTCGCGCCGATGTGCGCTTCTGACGAGGTAAAACAACATTACTGCAGTTAAATTTTTATTTCAATAGTCGATAAAATGTTAATTTTGATAAAAATTATATGGTTATGATATTAACTATCCGTTGTGGATAAAAAATAAAGCCCGATTGTATTGAAGAATCGGGTTTAGTTAGGATGGAAGCCGTCTGAAAGAAAAATATTTTATTTAATTTTGAAATGTGTCATTTGGCGCAGATTTTGCATATTTTTGTTAAGATATAACCATAAAAATCTTAAAAATTCAAAGAATTAGAAGAAAATTTCAACTAATTATCGTCAGACCGTCTGAACATTAAACAAGCGCCGGACAAATGTCGGCGCTTGTTTGAATGGTTTTATCCGTCTTGCTGATGATCGTTCAAGATTTTTTGATACACGTCTTCCGGCAGGTAGCGGCGAATCATTTCGCGCCAACCTTCAGGGCCGACCAAACCTTTGACCATGGTGGATGAGACTTCGGCGATTTCACGCGGCGGCATCAGGAATACGGTGGAAATTTCCGGCGCCAGATCGCTATTGATATAGCGCATCGAGCGTTCATATTCGTAGTCGCCGGCGGTGCGGATGCCGCGTACAATAAAGCGCGCATCGACTTCGCGGGCATAGTGCACCAGAAAGCGGTTTTCAAACACGGTGATTTTGACGTTGGGAAATTCGGCGGTCACCGCTTCCAGCATCGCCTGCCGCTCTTCGATGGTGTAAGTATTTTGTTTTTCGGGATTCACGCCGACGGCGACAATCAACTCGTCAAACAAAGCCTGCGCTTCGCGAATCATCCAAACATGACCGAGCGTAGGTGGGTCGAAACTGCCGGCATACACAGCGCGGCGGATGGGGGTGGTGTTCATAATAAGTTAAGGGGAAAGGGTTAAGGCGACAGAATAATGCGTGAAAGGCGGGGTGTCAAAGAAAAATCTAATAAAGCAACAGGCCGTCTGAAACTGCAAACGCTCCACAAAATGGAAGCTATTGCGTTTCAGACGGCCTGTTATGTCATCAACAGCTAAATTAATTAATCGTCGCCACCCAATGCCAACAACAGATGCAGCAGGCTGCTGAAAATGTTGTAGAGAGAAATAAAGATGGTCAACGCCGCGCTGATGTGGCTGTCTTCGCCGCCGTCAATCACTTGGCGCACTTGGAACATAATCAGCAGCGAGCTGAACAACACAAAGCCGGCAGAAATGGTCAGGCTCAAAGCCGGAATCTGCATAAACAGATTCGCCACTACCGCAATCATCAAAATCACCGCGCCGACGGTCAAGAAACGGCCGAGCGAACTCATGTTGATGTTGGTGCGGCGCGCCATGGCCGACATGGTGAAGAATACAGCGGCAGTCATTGCAGCGGCGATGCCGACGATTTGCGCGCCGTTAGACATGCCCAAAGCGTATTGCAACAGCGGGCTGATCAACACGCCCATGCCGAAAGTGAACACCATCAGCAGAGTCACGCCGGTGTTGCTGTAGCGGTTTTTCTCAATCATGAAGACCATGGCGTAGAAAAACACGAAAAAGGCGATGGTTGCCATCCAGCCGCCACCAAGGATGCTGTAGATGCTGAAGCCCATTTTGCTGCTGATAAAGGCACCGGCCATGGCTGGAATAAAAGACAAGCCCAGCAGGCGGTAGGTTTTTTGCAGCACGGTGTTTTTCTGTACCGCGCTGCCGGTAGAGGTGTAGTCGTAAACGTCGTTTTGCATGGCGTTTGCTCCTGAAGATAAGTGTGTAAAAATGAATGAAACCGGATTTTAACAGTAATTGTCTGACTTTGTGCGGAATTTATCGTGAGGCATTCAAATAAATAATGCCAACACCATCACCCACGCCAAAACCGTGATGCTCCATTGCGGCAGCAGTTTGTCCAGCTCAAGAGAAGATGGTGTATTGTTCAATAAATTCAAGTGAACAAACGTTGCCGCAAGCATAAAGACTTGTAAAACCAGCCACGAAAAGCCGTGAACATACCTTGCCAGCCACACGCTCCAGCAAACCGCGGCAATGGCAGCCAATGCACGATGGTAATGTTTGGCACGGGGCAAACCCAAACGTGCGGCCAAAGTACGTTTGCCGCTGATCCAATCATGTTCGATGTCGCGCATATTGTTCAGATTCAGCACCATGGTGCACCACAAACCCATCGCGCTGGCAGGCAGCCACGAATCCGCGTTCAGACGGCCTGTGTGCAGATATTCACTGCCCAACACCGCCAGCCAGCCAAAAAACACAAACACCGCCACATCACCGAAACCAATGTAGCCGTAAGGTTTGCGTCCGGCGGTGTAGCCATAGGCGGCCGCCAAAGCCGTGGCACCGAGCAGCAGCCAAACCAGCCAATCCGTGCCGCTGCTTTGTGCTAAAGTCGGCAAGGCAGTTGCCAAGAGCGCAAGGCCGAGCAGACAACACAATCCGGCGCTGATGACCAAGCCTTTTTGCATGGTGCGGCGGCTGATGCGGCCGGAAGCCACCATGCGCGGCGGACCTTGCCGTCCGGCGGAGTCAGCACCGTTTTGCGCATCGCCGTAGTCATTGGCCAGATTGCTGAAGATTTGCAAAGCCACCGCGGTAGCGATGGTGAGTAGTGCGGTCGGCCAATGCAATGCCTGTTGTAACGCCGCCAGCAGACAGCCGCACAGGGTAGCAGCAGCGGCCAAGGGCAGGGTGCGCAAACGGGCGGCGTGTATCCAAGCGTTGAGCGACATAGCGAAATAATGGGTTGAAAATAAAGAGAGAAATCAGTTAAAAGGCCGTCTGAAGGTTTCAGACGGCCTGTAAAGCATTAAGCCGGTTCTTGCGGCACATAACCTTGCACTTGGTCGGCACCGTCGCCGAAGAAGTATTGTTCCATCTGCTGCGCCAGATATTCGCGTGCGCGCGGGTCGGCGAGGCTCAAGCGGTTTTCGTTGATGAGCATGGTTTGATGGCGCGTCCAAGCCTGCCATGCTTCTTGTGATACGTTTTCAAAAATGCGTTTGCCCAATTCATTTGGCAGCGGCGGGAATTTCATGCCTTCGGCTTCGCGGCCGAGTTTGACACAATGTACCATGCGGGTCATGGCGGTTCCTTTAGTGGGTTTCAGACGGCCTTTATTTTAACGGATTGTCGCCGATTGCGAAAGGCGCATACTTTTGTGTGTGGGTACAAAAATGCCGCCTGAAACGGATTTCAGACGGCCTGTAGGCAATTGCAAATTAACGGCTGCCTTCGCGGGCAAGGCTTTGGTAGCTGTTGTCTTGGTAAGTGCCGGTGCTTGGTGCGGTGTATTCAATGCGGTCTTTTTTCTTGAAACGTTGGCCTTGTGGTTGCTCAACTTGTTGCAAGCCGGCAATCGGGCCTGAATCGTTGGCGTGATCCCAAGCCGGTTGAGGTGCGCCTTTGGCAGCGGCTAAAGTGGCGGCAGTGGCGATCAAAGTGGTGAATAAGATTGCTTTCATGGTAAATTCCTTAATGTTGTGAATGCGTTATGTTGTAAAGGTTGCTGTGTTCAACCAATGGGTGCATTCTAGGCCGATTGCAGTAGCGGATAAACAGCATTTTTTGCAATACAGCTTTTCCATTTTGGCAACATTCAGGCTTATGATGTTTTCAGACGGCCTAAAGTATTATTTATTCAAATAAAAAAGAGCGCATCAATTATTGCGCTCTTTTTATAACGACATTAACTTTACAAATCGTAAACAAAAACTTTGGAATTGCGGCCGCTGTCGATTAAATCCTGACGGCGCTCAGGTGGTAAATCTTGAGCTGAGGCCGTCTGAAAACCGCGTTCGATAAACCATTCGCCGGTGTGGGTGGATAGGGCGAATAATTTGCGGATGCCGGCTTGGCGCGCTTTGTGGAAAAGATGCGCCAGCAGCAGCTCGCCGTAGCCGCCATCTTGTGCATCGGGGGAGACCACCAAGCAGGCCAGTTCGCCCAAATGCGGTTCGACAAAGGTTTTCAAGGCCACGCAGCCGTAGATGTGTTGGTCGTGTTCCAACACGGAAAAGGTGTGGATTTGGTCTTCGAGGTATTCGCGGCTGCGGCGCAGCAAAATGCCTTTTTCTTCCAGCGGTCGGATAAGCGCCATAATGTTGGGGATGTCATCGCTGTGCGCGGCGCGGATGTTGACGAAGGAATCGCGGGCAATGGAGGTGCCGGCACCGTGACGGGTAAAGAGTTCGCGAATCAGGCTGCCGTCGTCGCGGCCGCTGAGAATTTGCGTGCGTGATACGCCGTGTTCGACGGCATTAAGCGCGGATTGAATCAGGCGTTGTTGCGGTGGTTGCTGCGCCATCAATTGACGCGCTTCTTGGGCGGAAAGGTTGGTAATTAACAGGCCGTCTGAATTTAAAATACCTTCTTCTTCAATCAGATAAATCAGCTTTTCCGCTTTGAGTGCAATGGCGGCGGCTTCGGCGATGTCGCCCATGCTGAGGTTGAAGGTTTTGCCGCTTAAAGAATGGCCGAGCGGGCTGATGAGTACCAAAGCACCGCTGTCAAGGCGGTTGATGATGGATTCGGTGTCGATTTTGCGCACCAAGCCGGTGTAGCCCATGTCGGTGCCGTCGATGATGCCCATCGGGCGGGCGGAAAGGAAGTTGCCGCACGCGATGCTTAAAGGTTTGTTGCGCTGCGGCGATTGCGAAATGCTGCTGCACAAGGCGGCTTCGATGTCGCTGCGCAATACGCCGTTGGCCTGTTTGGCTAGTTGCAGCGTGGCTTCGTCGGTGATGCGGCGCTCATTGTGGTAGGCCGGGGTACGGTTTTGCGCGGCAAGGGCGGCGGTAATCTGCACGCGCGAGCCGTGTACCAACACCAAACGCACGCCCAAGCTGGCGAGCAGGTTTAAATCGGCGGCCAAGCGTTTGAGCGGTTCGCCCTCCAACAGGCTGCTGGCCACGCCGATGACCAGCGTTTTGCCGCGCAGATAGTTGATGTAGGGCGCGGCTTCGCGAAAGTCGCCGACAAAACCAACGGATGTATTCATGTAAAAATTAAGCCAATAAAATCAGATAGAAAAGCTGCATGATTAACACGGTCAGCGCGATTAGCGAAGCCAGCGTCCAGTTGAAACCGTCTTTTTTCTTGTCCGCAACCGCCGCCGCTTTTGTGTCAGGCTTGGGCGCAAGCGTTACGCCGTCGAGCAAATCGGCGATTTCATTGCGCGAAAGCTGTTTGTGTTGGCGGACTTGCGCACCGATGTTGTGCACCAAACGCACATCGGTCACGGCATTGGGCAGCGCTTCGGGTTGGAACTGCTCTTTCAGGTCAGCCGGATGGTCTTTGGCTTTGAATAAGCCCTCGCATTTTTGGCAGACCACAAAACCTTGCGCCACATTCAATTGAGCGTCTTTCACCCAAAGATGGGTGCGGCAGTGGGGGCAGGTGCAAGCTGGCATGGGTAAACTCGTTTCGTAATGTATGGGTTTAATTGTTATTACAGACCGAGACCTTTGCAAACTCCCCATCTTTGGCACATTTCTTCGTTATGCGCTGCTCGAAAGCTTGCCTATCTTTGTGATATGTCTGCGCTTTCTGCGCTGCTATAACTTTGAACTGTACTCAAATCCGGGGTTTTGCAAAGATCTCTGGCCGTCTGAAACGTTCAGACGGCCTCATTTATGATTAGGCCACGCCGTAACGTTCGCGGTAAGCCTTCACCGGTTCGAAAAAGCCGCCGAATTCAGTATTGTTTTGCAACAGCGTGAACAAATCGTTCAAATTGGCAATCGACACCACCGGCAAACCGTATTGCTGCTCGACTTCCTGCACCGCCGACAATTCGCCCGTGCCTTTTTCCATGCGGTCAAGCGCAATGGCGACGGCGGCCGGAGTGGCGCCTTCCGCTTCAATCAGTTTCACCGATTCGCGCACCGAAGTGCCGGCCGAAATCACGTCATCGATAATCAGCACGCGGCCTTTGATCGGCGCACCGACCAACACACCGCCTTCGCCGTGGTCTTTCGCTTCCTTGCGATTGTAGGCAATGGTACGTTTACGCCTTTTTCCGCCAACATCATCGCCGTGGCCGCCGCCAAAATAATGCCTTTGTAGGCCGGGCCGAACAGCATGTCGAATTCCACTTTGCTGGCAATAATCGCTTCGGCGTAAAATTTCGCCAGCTGCAGGGTAGAAGCCCCGTCGTTAAACAGGCCGGCATTGAAAAAATACGGCGACTGGCGGCCGGCTTTGGTGGTGAACTCGCCGAATTTCAATACATTTTGAGACAAGGCGAATTTCAGGAAATCTTGGCGGAAGTCAGACATTTTTCGGTTCTTTCCAGTAGAAAAATAAAGCTGATTATAGTCGAAGCAGGCAAACGGTAACAGGCCGTCTGAAATAAAGTCGGGAGCATCGGCAGACATTGCTGTCGCACATTCGAGATTTAGGAAGGAGTTTTTGCAAAACGGCGGCACAGCTGAATGCTTCAATTTTCTTTTCTTAATATAACAAAATCCTACAAATTATGTTATAATATAACATTTAATATATTGGGGATCGGAAGATGAAAAAAACAAAAATAGCTTTGGCAGTGTCGTTCATGTCCATTCCGTCGGTGTTGTCGGCAGAACCGCTCCAAGATGGGAAAACACCTTTGGAAACAGTTGTGATGGATACGGTTGTCGTGAAAGGGAAGCGTTACACCGCCAAGTCAGAAGGGAATGTGTGGAATCAAAAAAGAATCGCCGACACACCCAAAGGCAACGGCACTATCAATGATTTGTTGCGCACCAACCCAGGCGTGCAGTTTTCCAATACCGAAGGCACTGCCGACAGTGCCGGAGAAATTGCGCCGCCGAATATTTCGTTTCACGGCGAGAAGTTTTACAACAACCGTTTTTCGATAGATGGCGTGAGCAATGACAGCAATCTCAACCCCGCGCACAACGGTTCCGATACGCAGTTGGATGCGGATACGGTAAATTCGCACACGGTAGGCGCGCTGCCTGCAGGCCATCCGCAGGCATTTTGGATCAGCCCTTCGCTGGTGGAAAACATCAAGGTGAAAGACAGCAATATTTCCGCCCGCTACGGCCGCTTTACCGGCGGCGTAGTGGATGCCGATTTAATCAAAGCAAACAGAGAAAAAGCATTCGGCAGCCTGTCGTACCGCACCACGCGCCATGCTTGGACGCATCATTATATTGACCCGCTGTATACCGACGAATACCGTGAGGCACAGTCGTCAGACACACAGCCGAAATTTACCAAGCATGAATCCACTCTCACGGTAAACCAACCTGTCGGCAAAGATTCGGCGGTGCTGTTTTCGTACAGCCGTCAGCGCTCTTCGATTCCTTTTTTCCATCAGCATCTGAAACAATCGACCAAGCAAAGGCGTTTGGCCGAAACCTTTTTGTTGCGGAGCACGCACCGTATCGACGACGATAACAATCTGTCGGCAACGGTAATATATTCGCCGCATTATGCCACTTACCATCCGGCCAACTATAAAGACGGCCGCTTTACCAACAGCGGCGGCGGCTGGCGTTTTGATTTGGATTGGGAACGCTACGCCGGTTTCGGCAGGATGCAGACCAAATTGAGCTACCGCAGCACCGAAGAAAAAACCGCCTACGATCAAGACAATTTATACCGTTACAACGACGACACGCCGTCGATAAACTGGACAACCCATCCCGAAGTGGACGAAGCGGCCGTGGGCGGTATCGGCACCAGCCGTTCGTTTGGCAAGCACATCAACCTGCAACAGCATTTCGAGTTTAACGAAGCGGATTGGCGCGGTTGGAAACACCGCTTTAACGCAGGTTGGGAGGCGGAATATGCCGATAAAGGCTTCGAGCGTAAGAAGCCCACCATTATTTACGGCGGCCCGCGCAAAACCGACCGCACCGACTGCACCGAGTGTATTCCGGGCGAACAGTTCTTTACCGGCTATGCCTACAACTATCCGGCCAACATCAAAGTAGGCACGCATCATCTCTCCCTTTATCTTGAAGACGATATCGAAAAAGGAAATCTGCGTTTGAAGCCGGGTATCCGCTTGGATTACAACGGCTTTCTGAAAAATACCGATATCGCGCCGCGGTTTGCATTCGATTACCGCCTGCCGTTGAAAGCGGCCAAACTGCATGTGTTCGGCGGAGCCAACCGTTATTACGGCAGCGAAATGCTGACCTACAAATTGCGCAGCGCCCATGTGTTCCAACGCAATTTCGACCGCTTCGAGATAGATGACCCGTGGACATCGCGCGAGTTGAAAGAACCGCGTTACGACGGCAGCGATTTGAAAACGCCGTACAGCAACGAATGGAATTTGGGTCTGCGCCAGCATATCGGCAACAGCGAATGGCAGTTGAAATGGGTGCGCCGCAACAGCCGCAACCAGTTTTTAACCAAAGAAAAAACCGATGAAAGCGGCCAAACCTACCGGGTATTGGCCAATACCGGCCGCTCCGATAACGACACCTTCAGCTTTTCCGCCGGTTTGAACGAGCCTTGGAAGCTCGGCGCGACCCTGCTCAGTTGGCGGGCGGGTGCCGATTACAACAAACGCCGTTCTAACCAAATCGGCACATTTCAACGCTACGACTGGAGCGAATGGGACGTGAAAAAAGTATTGGTGGACGGTAAGCTGAAAGATCCCGACAACCTGCCTGCAATGGATTTCAACCAGCCGTGGAACGCATTTGTCGAAACCGAATTATCTGTACCCAAATGGTATTTTACTTGGACGCAACGCTGGCGTTATTCGCCCGGCACGGTGGAATACACGCAGGAAAATATCCGCTGCACCCCCGAACGCGCGCGACTTTGCCAAGGTTATGTTGGTAACTTGAGCAAGTTCGACCAAATCAAATACAATTCCGCGCTGATTACAGACTGGCATTTCTCGTGGGCAAAACCACTGGCGGAAACGAAAAAGCTGGAAGTGAATTTGGACGTGTTGAACGTGTTTAACCGAAAAATCGTCGGCAAAAAAGTTTATACCCCCGAATGGCAGGAGAAAAAACGCGACGTGTCGTATAAAACCGGCCGCCAATTCTGGTTGGGGGCGAAATATTCTTGGTAACCGATAGCAACGTTTCACAGGCCGCTGTTGTGCCGTTCTTGCCGGAGTCCAAAAACTGGCAAAGGCGGCACATTTTTTGAGTGGTATACCGTTTCAACTGCTTTATGCAACACGGAGGCCGTCTGAAAAGCATTTCAGGTATAATGCGACTTTTCTTGACTTCATATTTAAAAATCATGCTGAAAATCATCTCTGCCAATGTCAACGGCATCCGTTCTGCTTACAAAAAAGGTTTTTATGAATACATCGCTGCTTCCGGTGCGGACATTGTCTGTGTGCAGGAATTGAAAGCGCAGGAGGCGGATTTGTCGGAGCAGATGAAGCAGCCGCATGGGATGCACGGGCATTGGCATTGCGCGGAAAAACGCGGTTACAGCGGCGTGGCGGTTTACAGCAGGCAAAAGCCGGATGCGGTGCAATACGGCATGGGTATTGAAGAACTCGACCGTGAAGGGCGTTTTGTGCGTTGTGATTTCGGCAATCTGACCGTGATTTCGCTGTATCTGCCCAGCGGCACCAGTGCGCCGGAGCGTCAGGAATTGAAATACCGTTTTTTGGATGCGTTTTATCCGATGCTCGAAGCGATGAAGGCGGAAGGACGCGATATTGTGGTGTGCGGCGACTGGAACATTGCCCATCAGAATATTGATTTGAAAAACTGGAAAGGCAACCAGAAAAATTCCGGTTTCTTGCCTGAAGAGCGCGAGTGGATCGGCAAAGTGATTGCGACTTTGGGTTGGACGGACATGTGGCGCACGCTTTATCCTGAAGTGCCGGGCTACACTTGGTGGAGCAACCGCGGGCAGGCCTATGCGAAAGACGTGGGTTGGCGGATTGACTATCAAATGGTCACGCCTGAATTGGCGGCCAAGGCAGTGTCGGCGCATGTTTATAAAGACGAAAAATTCTCCGACCACGCGCCTTTGGTGGTGGAATATGATTATGCGGTGTGAGGCCGTCTGAAACGGAAATGCTATGTTGAGCGCGTATGACCTTGAAGATTTGACGCTGTTGCTGGTACACGATACCGAAGCGCCGCCTGTGTGGATGGAGCGCTGGGCGGTGAGCTATCCGATTGTGTTGCAGGCGGAAGTGTCGCGTTCGCAAAGCATTCGGGAATGGCAGCAGGCGGTTCAGACGGCCTTTGCCATGCACCAGAGCCGTCATGTGGCGGTGGTGGCGTATGGTGCGGGCGTGTCGGCGGTGTTGGCGTGGCTGTATCAGGCAGATGTGAATGTGCAGAAAACGGTGTGTAATCTAATTTTGGTGTCGCCTTTGCCGGAAGCGTTTCCTGATGATGCCGAACACACCTTGCAACGCGCCCGCTGCCATTGCCGCGCGGCCTTGGTGATTGGACAAAGCGGCGATTGTCCGCTCGATTGGGCGCAGGAGCAAGCGCTGCGTTGGAATGCGCGTTTACTGGTGTCGCCACATGAAGGCCGTCTGAACGGTGCATTGGGTGGTTGGCAGTGGGGTATGAAGCTTATGCAGGAAATGTTATTGACGTGAATGAATTAGAATAATCTCACTAAAAAAGGCCGTCTGAAAAGTGTATAAAGGAAAGGTTTTGATTTCCATAAAACCTTCCAGACGGCCTTTTACAGATGGTTAAGCTGAATATTGGCGGCGTAACATTTTTTAAATTTTATATAAATAAACGATACATATTTTTTCAAATCCGTAGTTGAATGTTTATAATCATGGTTATATTATAACAACTCATTCGAGTGCGAGGCTCGGATGAATCGTGTGAAACAAACAAGGACAAGCAATATGAAAAAATGGTGTGTAATGGCTATGGTTGCTGTGATGGCAGCCAGCGGAGCGGCGCAAGCTGCCGGCAATAATCCGACGGTCAGCAAAAAATCGGTGTCTTACCGTTGCGACCAAGGCCGTACGTTGAAAGTAACCTATGGGTTCAACAAACAAGGCTTGCCGACCTATGCTTCGGCCGTGCTCAAAGGCAAAAAACGCGTGTTGCCGATTAACCTCGACCATTCCAGCGTGGCCGGTACGATGTTCGGTAAAGAGGGTAGCTATATGATGGGTGCCGATTACATGGATAGCAAAAATTACCGCAAATCGGCGCTGATGGTGACTGCACCGGACAACAATATCCTTTATAAAAACTGTGAGCCGCGCCGTAGCCGCCGCTGATGTGTTTTTGTAACATTTAAACCAAAGGCCCTTGCATTCGCATTTCAAGTGCAACGCTCAAATGCCATTGGCAAGGGCTGCTGAAAACAGATCACCCGGTGTCTCATAGTCCAATGTCTTTCTCGGTCGGCGGTTAAGGGCCTCCTCAACCGCTTTAATCTTTTTAGCACCCAGTTTCCTAAAATCCGTCCCCTTTGGGAAGTATTGTCTGATCAGCCCGTTGGTATTCTCCACCAAGCCTTTTTCCCAAGAATGGTATGGACGGCAGAAGTAAGTTTCCGCACCCAGGGCTTTGGCAAAGGTTTTATGTCGGTAAAACTCTTTACCGTTATCCAAAGTAATCGTTTGAATGATATCTTTAAACGGCTTCAATGCCCGAATCACTACCCGGGCTACATCTTCTGCTTTGAAATTGCTGATTTTGCGGATAACGACAAATTTGGTTTTTCTTTCAACAGCAACCACCAGTCCGCTTTTTT